>JAKSCF010000551.1 GCA_022360735.1 Clostridia bacterium | reverse complement strand
ATGAAAAACAATCCATCAGAAAAGAGATAAATTTAGCTGAAAATGTTCAAGCACCTGTTAAAAAAGGTGATATTATAGGGGAGTTGGTTGTCTATAAAGATGATCAAGTGCATAAAACATACCCATTAGTATGCGAAAAGGATATTGAAAAAGCAGGAATATTTTCTCTATACTTTAAAATATTTAAAAATATAGTTTAAAAATTATTTGGAATTTTGTATGGGTTATACAAAATTCTTTTTTTATGCAATAAATATAATTAATGCATAATTAATATGGTATAATAGCCAAAGGTACAGGATACCAGTTAAAAGGGTAGGAGTTAGATAGATGGCTTATAATATTAAGTTAGAGGTTTTTGAGGGTCCGTTTGATTTATTAGTATATTTAATTGAAAAATCTCAAATGGATATTTATGATATTCCCATATCAAAAATAACAAAACAATATATCGATTATATTGAAATGATGCAAAATTTAAATTTAGAGGTTGTAAGTGAATTTCTTGTCTTAGCTGCCACGCTCATTGAGATTAAATCTAAAATGCTGTTACCGGCCAATAAAAAGTTAAATATGGCAGAAGAGGAACAAGAAGATCCTCGGTCTGAATTGATTCAAAAAATTCTAGAATACAAAAAATTTAAGAACGTTGCAAATATGTTACAAGAAAATGAAGAAAAAAGCAGTAAAATTTTTCGTAAAGTTCAAGAGGATTTCAGTTTATATTCTCAAGAAGAATACATAGAATATATAGATGTTGATATAGATCAATTTGTTAATGCATTTAATACATTTCTTAAAAAGAGAAAAAAAATATACGACATACAAAAAAAATATACTGAAAAAATCCAAGGAGAAAGAATTAGCCTTGAAGATAAGATAACACAAATTAAAGAGTCTTTTGAAAATGCTTCTAAGCTGGATTTTTCAAATTTGATTCAAGATTTTTATGATAAATATGAGGTCATTGTCACCTTTTCTGCCATGTTGGAATTAATCAGGCAAAAATATATTAAAGTTCAACAAAGTGTCAATTTTGGTACGATTATTTTGACAAAGAATAAAGGAGCCGCATAATGGAGGATAATAAGACAATAAAATCCATATTAGAATCAATGATGTTTGTTTGGGGAGAACCTTTGGATTATAAAATGGCAGCTGAGATTCTTGAGATGGATAAGAAACTTGTTTATGATTGTTTTTTAGAATTAAAACATGAATATGGGACTCAAAATAGAGGTGTTTTAATTCAAGAGACCAATAAAAAATTTCAGTTTTGTACTAATATTGAAAATTATTCTTACTTGGAAAAACTATGCACGCCGGTAAAAGAAAGAAAGCTTTCTCAAGCTGCTTTAGAGGTTTTAGCAATTATTGCATATAAACAACCCATCACTAAAGCAGAAATCGATGTCATCAGAGGTGTTAAAAGTGTTCGAGCTCTCGAAGGACTTATATTGAGAGGGTTTATTGAAGAAAAAGGCCGAGATGATAAGATTGGTAAACCAATATTATATGGAACTACTGATTTTTTCCTTAACAAATTTGGTTTTAAAAATCTAAATGATTTACCAATAATTGACGAAATTGAAGATGTTATTATGAAGGAAGAAGAAGCACAACAAATGATGCTGCAATTGGAAGAAGCGTAAAATCGCTTCTTTCTTTTTTTATTAAAATTATTCATATGAATGAACATTTTTTAAATTGCTAATATATGAAAAAGTTAGTAGACATATCTGAAAAAACCGAGGCAAAAATAATAATAAATAGCTCACAAATTAAGGAGTGATTACTTTAAATGAAATTAATCAGCAGAATTCTTGTAATTATCATGATTTTGAACATTTTTATGCTTATAAGTTTTGCAGATCAAAGTCCATCTATATCGGCTCAAAGTGCTATTGTTATTGATGCAAGAACAGGAAGAGTTTTATATGAACATAATGCTAATAATAAGATGCCTATGGCAAGCACTACTAAGATAATGACAGCTTTGTTAGCCATTCAAAATAATAATCTGAATGATTTAGTAAAAATTAAGCCAGAATCTACTAACATTGAAGGTTCTTCTATTTACTTAAAAGAGGGAGAAGTTATAAAACTGAAGGATTTATTGTATGGCCTAATGCTATGTTCAGGAAATGATGCAGCATGCGCTATTGCTCAACATGTAGGAGGAAATGTTGAACAGTTTTCTCAAATGATGAATAACAAAGTTACAGAATTGGGTTTAAATGATACAAATTTTATGAATCCCCATGGACTTAACAATCAAAATCATTTTACAACAGCTTATGATTTAGCTATGATTTCCAAAGAAGCAATGCAGCACAATACTTTTAAAAACGTTGTAGGTACAAAATTATGGATTGCCCAAAGAGAGGGAGACCGCTATAAATATTTTTATAATAAAAATAAGGTTATCTCACAATACGAATATGGAACCGGGATAAAAATAGGGTATACTAAAAGGTCCGGAAGATGCTTAGTCGCTTCTTCTAAAAAGGGAGAGTTGGAATTAATTTGTGTTGTTTTAAATGCGCCTAATTGGTTTAATGACTCGTATCGTTTAATGGACTATGTATTTAATAAATATAAACCCACTAAGATTATTGATGAAAATCAAATATTTAAAACGGTTCCGGTAAGAAATGGAACTAAAGAATATACAAAAATTATTGCACAACAAAAATCTATTTTACCTCTTACCGATGAAGAAAAGAAGCAGATATCTATTTTATATTCTGTTCAAGATTATTTAACAGCACCCGTAACAAGGAAGAATAAAATAGGAACCGCAAAGATTTATCTGGATGACCAATTGTTAGATTCCGTCAATATGATTACCCGAGAGGATATAGATTATAAGAAACTGAATATATTTCAGCAGCTAAAGTGTTTAACAGTAGATAAGATCATAAAGAAAGATTGAAATCTTAATCTATGTGTAAGACTCTTTAAACATAAAAAAATCCAATACATTTTAATATAAAAAAACCTTCAAGTATGTTACTTGAGGGTTTTCATTGGATTGATTTGAGTTCCGTATTTTCTTACTTCAAAATGAAGATGATTCCCTGTACTGGTTCCTGTTCTTCCCATTTTAGCGATTTTTTCACCTTTTTTAACGGTATCACCTTTTTCAGCCAAAAGTGTACGATTATGTGCATATACAGTAACATATCCATAGCCATGGTCAATCATTATAGTCCGGCCATAACCATTTTTATAACCTGAATAAATCACTTTTCCATTGCCGGCAGCATATATAAGTGTTCCAGAAGAGTTTGCAATATCAATACCGGTATGGAAATCTCTTTTTCTGGATATTGGATGAATTCGATAACCAAATCTTGAAGATATTCTACCATATGTAGGCCACTTATCAGGATAACATGATAAATATTTTAATCGCTCTTCAACCTCTTCAATTAATAAATTCATTTCATCTATTTTACTATCCAATTGTGAATTTATTGTTTGAGCTTCTTGGACTTGTCCAAGAGTTGGATTTAAACTTTTTTGATTATTTTTCATTTGAAACTGAAAACTTCTGTCTGCAGAACGGCTAATTTCTACCATCCTATCTGTTGAGCTTGTCAACCCTGCTATGGTATCTTTAGCGTCCGTCAATCCTACCATAGAACGAATGTTATGATCCAGTTGGGATAGATAGACAATTCTTTCATCTATTTTTTCAAATTCTTGCTCTAAATTGTCAATACGAATTTTTTGATTTTCTGTAGCATGCACCAGTGAGTTAGCACGGACTATTTTAGTTGTTAATAAAGAATATAAAGAAGTGGTTGTATCTGTCATAATAACCGAATAGATAGAAGTTGAAATTAAAACAAATATGAAAATATATACATAAAGTTTTTTAAATTTAATTTCAAAGAAAGGTTTTCCGTTATCGGGAACAAATATTAAAGAAAAATATTCAGAATAAAGTTTAATCAATTTAGCTTTAAGAGCATGTCCCATTAAAGACCTCCTAAGTTATCTACTTGTAGTTGTAATTTACTATAACTAAAAAAATCAACCTTCAAAAGTTAAGAGCAGTAATTGTTTTTTTTTCAGTTACCCACTTATGATTCCCAAAGGAAGATTTCATAT
This sequence comes from Clostridia bacterium, assembly GCA_022360735.1. Next base: position 25,768 of record JAKSCF010000551.1, on the reverse strand, counting down.
AAACAAAAAGTTGCCATATTAATAGTAACATATTTCCAAGAAAAAAAATACCCTAATACTATAAAAAAAAAAAAAAAAGATCAAGGAGGGAACGTTTTGAGTGGATCTTTTTTTGAATGTATAGATGCAGGAAGTGAAAATTGTCCATGCTACTTATCAGAAACAAACGATTGTATGACCTGCACTAGACTACAAGGTTTGGGGTATTGCGATTGTAAATGGGTGGGTGTTTGTATATATAATGAGTTTATGTGGAATAACAAATCAGCTAAAAACCCAAGACTGGATATTGATGTGGAGATTGTCAGCAAGAAAATGTATGGAGATCAAGTGATGGTATTGGTTTTACAAACGAATAAATATTTATCACAGAGGTTTAAATATCCTGGAACATATGTATTTATACGTCATTCCGAAGATATTGAAATGTATAATGTACCCATGTCTATCATGTATGTTGATACTATAAAGGATCAGATTCATATTGCAGTCAAAGTAATTTCAGCAAAAACCAAGCGACTATTGGAGGCTAAAACAAAATTAAAATTAAGAGGGCCGTATCGAAATGGTATATTAGGGCTAAAGCATATAGAAAATGCTGAGGAAGGTAATATGCTGGTATTGAGCAGGAGTATGGGTGTGGCACCGGCAATAAAACTTGTCAAATATTATAATTCTAAAAGTAGTATTGATTTTGTTGCTGATATAAACAGGCTGGAATGTAATTTTATAGAACCATATTTAAATGATACTAAGGCAAATGTTCACTATATGAATTTTAAAGACTCTCAAGATCTTGATCTTATAAAGTCAATGGTTAATAAAAAGGATTATGATGCAATTGTAATATTTACTTCAGACAAATATATTACTATTTTTGATGAATTATTTAAATCTATTAACTACAAAAAAGATTATGCAGTTATTAATAATTTTAATATGTGCTGCGGTGAGGGAATCTGTGGTGCTTGCTCATATATGACAGAAAACGGTAAAGTCATTAAAATGTGTAAATGTCAAATGAAAGGAAAAGAAGTTGTAAAAAGGAGGCCAATACATGTATAAGGTTGTAATTATTGGTGCAGGATGGGCAGGATGTGCAGCAGCTGTTACTGCAAAAAAAGCCGGTGCTGAAGTCACCCTATTAGAAAGAACAGATATGATATTGGGTTTAGGCAATGTTGGCGGCATAATGAGAAACAACGGAAGATTTACTGCAGCAGAGGAAAATATCCAGCTGGGTGCCGGAGATTTATTTCAAATAACAGATAAACTATCCAGACATATCAACATCGATTTTCCCGGCCATAAGCATGCCAGTTTGTATGATGTTTCTAAAATAGAAGCATATGTTAAGAAATACCTTAAAGAAATGGGAATTAATATCGTAACATTAGCAAGAGTGGTTGATGTAGAAAAAGAAGGTAATTCTATTAGCAGTGTTATACTATCAGACGATACTAAAGTAAACGGAGATGCTTTTGTAGAATGCACAGGCTCAACAGGTCCTATGGGAAACTGCTTAGAATATGGTAAAGGCTGCTGTATGTGTATTTTAAGGTGTCCGTCATTTGGACCAAGGATTAGTGTAAGCAGAAAATGTGGGATTGATGATATAATGGGTCAAAGAAAAGATGGTTCCTACGGTGCATTTAGCGGCTCATGTAAGCTTGAAAAAGGTTCTTTAAGTGATACAATCGTTCAAGAGCTAAATGAAAAAGGTGTTGCCATTCTTCCACTGAAAAAAGAAGATGTTAATGAAGGAAAATTGGATATTAAGGTGTGTCAGCAGTATGCACTTAAAGCTTATGCTGAGAATATTATTCTTTTAGATACAGGGCATGCTAAGCTAATGACACCATTTTTTCCATTAGATAAATTGAGAGAAGTTGAAGGCTTAGAATATGCTAAATATATAGATCCTTATTCCGGCGGAAAGGGAAATTCAATACGCTATCTTTCTATAGCACCCAGAGATGATTTTATGAGAATCAGAGGCGTCAACAATTTATTCTGTGCAGGTGAAAAATCCGGCTTGTTCGTAGGACACACAGAAGCCATTATAACTGGGTCGTTAGCGGGACATAATAGTGTTAGATATTTAAAAGGTATTCGTCAGCTTAACTTACCAATTCAATTAGCTGTAGGTGATCTCATTGCCTATGCAAATGAAAACATCCATGACAAATCAGGTTTAATGACACGTTATACATTTGCCGGGGCTGAATATTTTGAAAGAATGAAGGTAAAAAATTTATATTCTATTGATCCGGATGAAATTGAAAAAAGAGTGAATAGATTTGATTTGAAAAATATATACAATGAAAAGATAATCTAATATAATTGTAGTTGGCATCTTGTATTTCTTCTACAAGATGCCAACTAATGTTGAAGCTAAGTTTGTTGAAATTGAATACAGGCATATAAATATTAGTTTTGGCATTAATTTGGAGAAAATTTGATGCCATATAAACTATAAAAATCTAACCGCAGGTAACCGCCGTCCATGGCTTATACCTGCTAACAGGCGGAAAAACTCTTTACCAATCGTAGATTGGAGAGTTTACGCATGAGACCTGTTACGTAATCAAAGATTACGGCTAGGGCTTCAGCGTCCTGTTTGTTTACGACTTTTATAGTTTATCTGCCACCTAAATTTTCTTACCAAATTAACACAAGAAACAAATATATATACACCTGCATTCAATTTGTCTACAAACCTATGGGCGCATGCTATACGTTCCTACAGTTTATCCTCATATTCTTTAATATCCATACCTGCTTTGATTTCTTCAATCTTATTACCGTATTCTTCAGAAATGACCATGGACTCAATGTACGTATAAGCCTCTTCTAAAGGTATTTCGGATCTTTTGTCGGTTAATTTTATAACGTGATAGCCATGTTCGGTTTGAACAATATCACTAATCTCTCCAACTTCCATCTGAAATACTGCTTCTTCGAAAGGTTGTACCATTCGGCCTCTTCCAAAATATCCAAGATCTCCACCTTGATCTTTTGAAGGACCAATTGAATTTTCTATTGCCAGAGTTGCAAAATCTTCTCCATTGTCGGCTCTGTTTTTGATGGTTTTTGCTTCTTCTTCTGTCTTCAGCAATACATGGCTTGCTCTGACTTGTTCCATTGTAAATTGTGCTTCTTTATTCTCTTCATAATATGCGGTTATTTCTGCTTCTACATCAATATTTTCTCTTATCTCTTCTACAAATTTTTCTTCATATAATTGACTTAAAAACATATTTTTAATAAACTCGTCAGAGATATTATTATCTTCTATAAATTTTTTAGATTGTTCATTTTCCTCAATAAAATCTAAATATTGATTGTAGCTTTCATCGACCTTTTCATCTTCTTCAATGTTTTCATCTTTTAAGTATTCTTTGATAGCCTCCATATCCACCATGGCTGTTAGCACTTGTTTCTTTAATGCTTCATCATCTCCTGCCTGCCCTGCTGCGGCACTGGAGTAGATAACATAATATTGGTTAAAGTCCGATAACGTGACTACTCTATCATTGATCTCGGCTACAATGGTTTCTTCTTCGGGTTTGGAACATCCTATTATACTGACTAAAGCTAGTATCAATACCAGCATTAATATCCATATTTTCTTTTGCATGTTTTTCTCCTCTCATTTGCACACTTATTCTATTATATATTATTTTATACCATTGATAAAGTTAATTATCCTGTTGTTTATTGGATAATTGGTGTAATTTTTCTAAAAAACGAATTAACTCTTGTAATTTGTCACCATATTTCTTATAGCTATATTTAACAAGGGGTTTAACACCGGCATGAATAGAAACTTTTACACCATATTCCATAGACAGTCCATTAATTAGATAAGGATTTAAAATATTTTTTTCGTAAAATTCAAAAACAAGATGCCCTTTGGCTTCACTTATTTTAGATATTCCGGATTTTTCAGCTAAGGCTTTAACCCATGCAATTTCCATTAGATTGTACACTTCTTTAGGAACATCGCCAAATCGATCAATGAGTTCATCTTCCATTTCTTCTTTTTCTTTTTGTGAACTGATATAAGCTATTTTTTTGTATATCTCAATCTTAATGGTCTCATCCTCAATGTAATGCTTCGGTATATATGCATTGGTTTCAATTTCTATAGCTACTTCCCCATGGTATTCACTGACGGTTTCTCCTTGAAGCTCTTTAATGGTACTTTCTAACAGCTTGCAGTACAGCTCATAACCAATCATCATCATATGACCATGCTGCTCTGTTCCTAATAGATTTCCCGCTCCTCGTATTTCTAAGTCTCTCATAGCAATTTTAAAGCCTGATCCGAATTCAGTGAACTCCTTAATGGCCTTCAGTTTCTTTTCAGACTGCTCTGTTAATACTTTATCTTTTTGGTAACAAAAATAGGCATAAGCCATTCTATTAGATCTTCCTACTCTTCCTCTCAGTTGGTATAACTGGGATAATCCAAATTTATCTGCATCATAAATGATAATGGTATTCGCATTGGGAATATCAATGCCGGATTCAATAATGGTTGTACACACTAATACGTCATATTGCTTATCCATAAAGGATATCATAATGTTCTCAAGTTCCTTTTCATTCATTTGCCCGTGGGCAACAGCTATGTTGACATCGGGTAATAGTTCTTGAAGCTTTGCAGAAATTCTTCTAATGCCTTTTACTCTGTTAAATAAGAAATATACCTGCCCATCCCGTTCAACTTCTCTAAGGATAACATCTTTTATCATGTCTTCTTCATACTCCAGAACAAAGGTTTGTACCGGAAAACGTTCTTCAGGCGGTTCTTCAATAGTGCTCATGTCTCTTAGACCCACTAAAGACATATGCAGTGTTCTGGGTATAGGGGTAGCTGATAAAGTTAATACATCTACATAATTTTTGATCATTTTAATGGCTTCTTTGTGTTGAACACCAAATTTTTGTTCTTCGTCGACGATTAAAAGCCCTAAATCTTTAAACGATATATCCTTTGAGAAAAGTCTATGGGTGCCGACTAATATATCTATGTTGCCTGCCTTTACTTTTTTAATAATTTCCTTTTGCTCTTTTTCGGTACGAAATCGACTGATCATTTCAATAGTAATAGGAAAGTTTTTAAATCTATCTAAAAAGGTATTGTAGTGTTGGTTTGCTAATATGGTCGTCGGTACCAGCACAGCTGCCTGCTTGCTGTCCACCGTACATTTGAAAATGGCTCTTGCCGCCACCTCTGTTTTTCCATATCCTACGTCACCGCAAAGCAAACGATCCATAGGCATTGGTCTTTGCATATCCTTTTTTATCTCTTCAGCACATTTGAGTTGATCTTGAGTCTCTTCGTATGGAAATGCATCTTCAAATTCACTTTGCCATTGAGTATCTTCTGAAAATCCAAAGCCCTTTAAAGATTGCCTGACGGCATTCATTTTTAGAAGTTCTTTAGCCATATCTTCAATGGCGCCTTTGACTCTGCTTTTTGTCTTTTTCCATTCACCACTGCTGAGTTTATTAATCTTGGGGTTGCCACTGTCAGCGCCAATAAATTTTTGAACCAAATCCATTTGCTCTACAGGCACATACAGCATGTCTTCTCCACCATATTTAATCTTAAGGTAATCTTTTTTGACACTTTGAATATTCAGCTGTTCTACACCCAAATATTTTCCGATGCCATGATTTTCATGAACCACATAGTCTCCTAGTTTTAAATCTGTAAAACTTTTTATGGCTTTTTTATTTTTTTGAGTCTTTCTATTTTTTTTAATCTTTGCATTGGCAAAAATATCTGTATCGGAAATCAATACAATTTTATCTTCTATATATTCAAAGCCTGCGCTCAATGTCCCTTCCCCTATCATAATCTGGCCATGGCTAATGGATTGGATTGAGGGGTTGTATAGGATACAGTTCAGACCATTTCTTTCTAAGAAGTCTTTAATATTTTTGCTACGTTCTACGGTAGAGCACACAATGAATATTTTGTATCCTCGATTTACAAAATTCTCTATTTCTTCTTTAAAATATTCCATTTTACCTTGGTATGTGGATACTGGTTTTGAAGGAATATTGATGGTTGCTATATAGTTGGTATCTTGAGTCGTTTTTATAAAGGGTGTCCATACGATTGCTAATCTATTTTCATAAAGAGCATTATAATCGTTAATATTTGGGATGATTTCAAAGTCTTTTGGTACGGCTTCTCCTTTTTCCAACAGATATTTGAAATCGTCGCTGACTTCTTTATGCATGCTCTTGATTCTATCTTGAATTCTGTCCGGGTCATCGAAAATGAGTACCGCATCGTCATTCATATATTCTTTTAAGTTGGTAGGATCATCATAAAAATATTGAATATAGTTTTCTAATATTTGCATATTGGTTCTTGTTTTTATGAACTCCAGTAATTGTTCTTTTTTTTGGCTCAACCGGGTTTTATTTTCACCGGATAGTTTTAAAATCTGGTTGGTATATGATTGGTCAATGGCTTCTTGGGCCTTTTTAAAACGTTGATTGTCTGCTATCAATTGTTGCGCCGGATATATTGTGAGGGTACGAATGTTTTGTATAGACCGTTGAGTAGATAAGTCAAAGGTTCTAATGGAATCCACTTCTGTATCAAAAAACTCTATCCTAAAGGGATTTTCCGTATCCATGGGAAAGATGTCCATAATGCCGCCTCTTAAGCTGTATTGGCCTTTAGCTTCCACCTGACGAGCTCTTTCATAACCTAACAAGACCATTTTATGTAAGAGAACTTCTATTTCAATTTCATCCCCTATATTGATTTCTAATATATTTTCAAGAAAATGCTTTTTAGGTGCTAACTTTTTTAATATGCCTTCTATGGAACATACCACTATACAATGGTCGTCATTAATGATGTGAATTAATGCATTTAATTTTTCTTCCAGTATATTATGACTTTTTGCATCGTATTTAAAAAACACCGGTTCTTGGGCCGGTATATAATGTACTTTATTATCAACAAAAAAACGGATATCTTCACTTAACCGTTTCGCTCGTTTTTCAGACGCTGTAATAACCAGACATTGCTTATTGTAGTTATTAAATATCTGTGCAACGCCATGTGCACCGCGACTTTCCGATAATCCAACTACATTGACAACCCCTGCTTGTATTTTTTTGTATGGCAAAAATGCTTCTGAAAATCCTGTATTTTGAGTTTGATTCACAAAGAGTCTGCTAATCATTTTACCACCTTGCTAGATGTTTGAGATAAAGGCATACCCAATATCTTATTGCATCTATCATTTATGTTTAATTATATTCATTCATGGCATTATCTATACCGTGTTCTATTAACGCTTCTACCGCCTTAGCTGAGTCAATAACCGCTTTTTCGATGATGTCTATTTCTTCTTTTTTAAATTTGGACAGTACATAGCTGCTTAATTCTATCCTATCATCTCGTCCAACACCAATACGAATTCTAGGAAAAAGGTCAGATTGAATGTCATAAATAATGGAACGCATACCATTATGTGTTCCTGCACTCCCTTTTTTTCGTATTCTAATTTTTCCTGTTTCAAGATCTACATCATCGTATATAACGATCAGCTTGTCAGGTTCTATTTTGTAATAGTTGATGATTTCTCTTACACTTTGACCGCTGAGGTTCATAAAGGTTTGAGGTTTTACTAACAATACTTTTTCGCCTTTAATAAGCCCTTCTCCAACTATGGCTTTGTGTTTTATTTTATTTATTTTTATATGATGTTCACCGGCAAGATAATCAACTGTAATAAATCCTATATTATGTCTTGTATGATCATATTGCTTTCCCGGGTTTCCTAACCCAACAATAATATACATTTTTTCACTCTCCATTTTCCCTAAAAATAACGCCCGAATAATATTTTATTCGGGACGTCATGCTTTTGATAGGTTTTAATCGAATAACATGCTTACAGAATCATTGGTATAAATCCTAGTTATGGCTTCTGCAAAAATAGGCGCCACTGAAAGTATTTTTATTTTATCCAATTTTTTTTCTTCTGGGATTGGAATGGTATTTAATACAACCAATTCATCTATAACGGATTCTTTAATACGGGTCATTGCCGGTCCGGAGATGACCGGATGCGTTGCGCACGCATATACTTTTTTGGCACCTAGTTCTTTTAATGAATTAGCCCCATTGGTTATGGTTCCCGCCGTATCAATCATGTCATCTACTAGGATGACATTTTTATTTTCAATATCACCAATAATATTCATGATTTCTGCTACATTAGCTTTTGGTCTTCTTTTATCAACAATGGCAATAGGCGCGTCAAGATAATTGGCAAAATTTCTGGCTCTGGTAACACTTCCGATGTCAGGAGATACGACGACAACATCCTCTATATTAAGTTCCATAAAGTACCTAGCTAAAATGGGCACACCTCTCAAATGATCTACAGGAATATCAAAATATCCTTGAATCTGTGATGCATGTAAGTCCATAGATAATACCCGGTCTGCGCCTGCACTGGTCATGAGATTGGCTACAAGCTTTGCGGTAATTGGGTCTCTGGCTTTGGTTTTTCGATCTTGTCTTGCATAGCCATAATAAGGTACTACTGCCGTTATTCTACCTGCCGAAGCTCTTTTCATAGCATCAATCATAATCAAAAGCTCCATAAGGTGATGATTAACAGGATCACAGGTGGATTGAACAATGTAAACATCCGCCCCCCTAACGGTTTCATTGATATCAACGGATATTTCTCCATCGCTAAAAGTACTAACATTTGAGTCGCCCAGCTCTTTTCCCATGCATGCAACAATTTCTTGAGCCAAAGCTTTGTTTGAGCTTGCTGTAAATACTTTAATTGATTGTGTCTGATTTCTCATTGTAAAATCTCCCTTATTTTTTCTTAATATTCTTTCTGTCAACCCAGCCATCAATATGTCTTTGTTTTCCTCTACCTATACAAAGTGCGCCTTCGGGTACCTCCATAGTGACAGTTGTACCGGCAGCTACATATCCTTTGTTTTTAACAACAACCGGTGCAACTAAGTTAACATTGCTGCCAACAAAAGCATCATCTTCAACGACTATTTTTTGTTTTTCTTTTCCATTATAATTAACAAAAATAACGCCGCATCCAATATTGACATTTTTTCCGACCTCAGCGTCTCCAACATAAGCTAAGTGAGACGCTTTTGACCCATCTCCAATTGCAGCATTTTTTATCTCAACAAAATCACCGATTTTAACATTTTTACCTATATTACTTCCAGGTCTTAAATATGCAAACGGTCCTATTGTTGTTGCTTCATCTACTCGGCTATCCAGTATAACGGAGCTTTGAATCTCTACACGATTTTTTATAATTGAATTTTCAATACGAGTATTTTGACCGATCATACAGTCTTCACCAATGATTGTATTGCCTTTAAGGGTTGCTCCCGGATATATAACGGTGTCTATACCTATCTTCACATCAGGGTCGATATAGGTATGCTCTGGATTTATAATGGTTACGCCCTCATCCATCCATTTTTCATTTATTTTTTTTCTCATGGCAGCATCCGCCTCCATGAGTTGTTTTCTTGAGTTAACCCCCATAAGTTCTTCACTGTTTAGGGTTTGGTAAGTCCCCAATTTATATTGATTTTTTACTGCAATGCTTATTAAATCCGGTAAGTAGTATTCTTTTTGATTATTGTTATTATCAATGTCATGAAGGTGTTTTTTCAAAAACGGTGCATCAAAACAGTAAACCCCGGAATTGATTTCATCGATTAGCAATTCTTCTTCATCAGCATCTTTATGTTCGACAATTTTAATCATCTCACCTTTATGATTTTTTACGATTCTACCATACCCATAGGGATTCTCTACCTTTGCAGTTAATACGGATAAGTCATTTTTTTCTGTTTCATGAAATGCCATAAAGGCTTTTATAGTTTCACTGGAAAGCATGGGCATATCACCATATAGGACGATGACATTCCCTTGGTTTGGTATTTTGTCTTTCGCTTGTTGTACGGCATGCCCTGTTCCCAATTGCTCTTTTTGAAGTACAAATTGTACATCTGATTTTTCAAGCTTTTTTTCGACTTGATCTGCGCCGCTGCCTATGATAACAATGATATCATTTATATGAGAAGCTTTTACTGCTCTTATGACATGGTCGATCATACTGTGTCCACATAATTGGTGTAATACCTTAGGTATTTTGGATTTCATTCGTGTTCCTGCTCCTGCAGCTAGTATCACAGCAGAATTTAAAGCCATATCCCACACTCCTTAAGCTTTACCCAAATCATTTATATTAAACTTCAAAAAATCTGGGTATTTAATTTTTCATTATCATTTTACTCAAAACCCAAAATTAGTATAACATTTTTATCCTGCTTCTAAAAGAGTCAATCAAAAAAAAAGAAACCTCAATAAAATTGAGGTTTTGCTGCCATATAATTTTTGAGAATAAAATAAATTATTCTTTTATAAAAGCAATATAAATATCAGTTCTCACAGATTTTGTTGAAAGCAATTTTTTTAAATATTTTTATTCCTCTGCTACAGCATAATCGCCATCGCTGGAAAATTCTAATTCGGCCTTTGCTTTGTCGTATTCTTCAAAAATAGCTTCTTTAATTTTATTTCTTGTTTCTGAGTTTAATGGATGGGCTATATCTCTAAAATCTCCTTCACCCATTTTTCTGCTAGGCATAGCAATGAATAGACCATTTTGTCCTTCAATGATTTTAATGTCATGTACAACAAATTCATCATCGAAAGTTACAGATACAATAGCTTTCATTTTGCCATCATCACTAACCTTTCTGACTCTAACATCAGTAACTTGCATGCGGTTCACCACCTTTCCAGTCATTCTTAAATAGTTTTAATAAATAGCTAAAAAAATAAAAATAATTTTTTTCTATATTCTCCATATTTCGAAAATATCCTTCTTTTTTTTAAAATAATTCTGACAAATCATTATTTGGGCATACATTTATGGCTTTTTGATCCATATCCACATCTTCTAAAGAAATTAATGAGATGAAATTATTGACCAGCTTCTTATTGGGATTTTGGGTTGAAATCAGGACCCCTATGCCTACTACTTCTATATCAAATTCTGTTAGCAAATCTACGATTCCTCTAGCGGTTCCGCCGCCTTTCATAAAATCATCTATGATGATTGCTTTAGAATTAGCCTTTATGGCTCGTTTTGACATAGACATTTTTTGTATTCTATCGGTGGAACCGGAAATAAAGTTAATACTTACTGTAGAGCCTTCCGATACTTTGCTATCTCTTCTGGCGACTACTAAGGGAAGGTTTAACGCTTCAGCCGTCATATACGCTAGGGGAATCCCTTTTGTTTCAACGGTCACAACATAGTCTGCTTTTTTGTTAATAAATTGTGTTGCAAATACCTCTCCTGCTCTTTTAATAATTGAGGTATCAAACATGATGTCGGATGTATATAAAAAACCTCCTGCCAGGATTCTACTTTCATCTTTTAGCTTGGTACATATTTCATCCAAAAGGCTCATAGTTGCTTCTTTAGACATACTTGGCACATATTTAACGCCTCCGGCTGCGCCGGGTATCGTTTCAATTTTTCCCAATTTCATATTATCCATTATTTTTTTTGCTATAACAATGTCTTCACTGACACTTGACTTGGCTGAATTAAATCTATCTGTAAAGTAATTAAGAGTAAATAATCGATTTGGAGATGCACTTAATATCTTTATAATAGCACCTATTCTTTCGTTTCTTTTCATTTATCTCCTCCACGGAATATTTTGAAAATTATGCTCTTTCCTACTATTTTATTTGTTTTATTGTTTTTGTCAAATTCTAAGATGAGATGGTAAAGGCTTTGTGGTATAATTTGTTTGGATGTGGGTATTATCATTTTACATTATCCATTATTATTTAAGGTAAGTGAACATATTATTATAATGAATTTATTTTTTAAATAGAGTTGAGAGATAGCATTGGAGGTATTTCATGAATTTGGCAGAAACAATTAATCATATTTACTGTATTGGTATTGGCGGCATTGGTCTTAGCGCTATTGCTGAAATACTTATTATTAAAGGATATCAAGTGTCGGGGTCTGATATTAAAGAATCTGATATTACCAAACGTTTGGATAAATTGGGCGCCACTATATATACAGGTCATGATAAAGATAACATTCAAAATGTTGATTTGGTTGTGTATACGGCAGCGGTATCTTCCGATAACCCAGAATTAAAATTTGCAAAAGAAAACAATATTCCATGCATGTCTCGTGCAGAAATGCTTGGACACATCATGAGAGCTTATAAAAATAATGTTGCTGTTTCCGGTACCCACGGAAAAACAACTACCACATCCATGATTTCTTTAATTCTTGAAAACAGTTCCATGGACCCTACTATATTAGTAGGCGGAAAGTTGGATAAAATAGGCGGCAATGTTAAAGTAGGTAACAGCCCCTATTTGGTAACTGAGGCTTGTGAATATGTGGACAGTTTTCTAAAATTGAGTCCAAGAATGGAAGTCATTTTAAATATTGATTCAGACCATTTGGATTATTTTAAAGATATTGACCATATTGTTAGTTCATTTGAAAAGTTTGCCAATTTAGTTCCTAATGATGGTTTAATTGTCGCTTATAGTGCCAATGCTTTTGTAAAAAGTATTATCAACAAAGTATCCTGTAAAGTGATTACTTTTGGTTTTGATAGCAGCTGTGATTATTATGCAGCTAACATCAAGTTTAATTCTGAAGGTATGCCTATGTTTGATGTTGTTTATCAAGATAAATGGCTTTGCAATGTCCAGCTTTCCATACCCGGTGAGCACAATATTAATAATTCTTTGGCTGCTTTTGCATGTTGTCATAGTTTAGGCGCTCCTATTGATAAGATTGCAAGTACATTACAATCTTTTAATGGCACCCAAAGGCGTTTTGATATCATTGGAACAACCTCTAAGGATATCAAGGTTGTAGATGATTACGCCCATCATCCCGAGGAGATTAAAGCAACTTTAAAAGCTTGCACAAATGTGCCCCATAAGCAGTTGTGGTGTGTTTTTCAGCCTCACACTTTTACACGTACGAAAGCGCTTTTTAATGAGTTTATTGATGCTTTTGACTGCGCTGATAAGGTGATTATTACAGATATTTATGCAGCAAGAGAGAAAAATATTTATAAGATTAATTCTTCTGACCTAGTCAGTGAGATAAAGAAAAGTCATCCTAATAAAGATATTTGTTATTTATCCAGCTTTGATGATATTAAATCTAAGGTTTGTGAAAATGCACTGCCTAATGATTTAGTGATTACCATGGGGGCTGGGGATATTTATAAGGTAGCTGAAATGATAGTGGAAGATTAGAAGTTAATGAATAATGAATGATTAACAGTTAATAGTTAATAATTAAGGTGAATTTTGCTTGCAAAATTTTCATTAAATGTTTACTAATTATGATTTTCGCCAGAAAATCCTCCTTAATTATTCATTATTCATTTTATTTATTAATTCTCCATTGAATTATATACGATTTTTCCATCTATAATGGTCATATTGACTTTGCTTTCTATGTCAAATGGGTGTCCGTCCCATAAGACCATATCTGCATCTTTGCCTTCTTTTAAGCTTCCGATTCTGTCTGAAACCCCTAGAATTTCTGCCGCATAGATGGTTATGGCTTTAAGGGCTTCTTGTTTATCCAGTCCTGCTTTTGCAGCTAATGCAGCACAAAGGGTCAAATATTGTATAGGAATCACGGGATGGTCTGTCATGATGGCCACCTTTATGCCCGCTTTATTTAATACCCCCGGCGTTTCAAAGGTAAGGTTTCTCAATTCAACTTTACTTCTCTCTGAGAAGCTGGGTCCTACTATTGCAGGCATGTTTTCATCCTTTAGATACTCTGTAATTAAGTGACCTTCCGTACAATGGTCCAGGGTCATATTCAAATCAAATTCTTTAGCAATTCGAATAGCTGTAAAGATATCATCTGCTCTGTGTGCATGGGCTTTTAGAGGAATCTCTTTTTTTAGCAAAGGTATTAGCGCTTCCATTTGCATATCATAGTCGGGGTGTTTGTCTTCATCATCTGATTCTTTCTTTTCTAAATAATCTTTCGCTTCCATCAAGGTCTCTCTTAACAAAGCTGCTGTCGCCATTCTTGTTGAAGGAGATTTGTGTTGGTCGCCGTAAACTTTTTTAGGGTTTTCGCCAAATGCACATTTAATGGCAGCCGGTTCTTTCATAATCATATCATCAATTCTTTTTCCATAAGTCTTTATGACGGCAAATTGGCCGGATATGACATTAGCGCTTCCCGGTCCTGTAGACGTTGCCGTTATGCCGCCTTGATACGCCTCTTCAAAGGTACGGTCCATTGGATTGATGGCATCTATGGCTCTTAATTGGGGTGTTATTGGGTCGGTTGCTTCGTTACCATCTGCGCCCTCAAAATCTACGCCGTCCTCCCACATTCCAAGATGGCTGTGGGCGTCAATGAATCCAGGAAAAAGCATTCTTCCATCAGCATCGATGATTTTTTCTCCGTCAATATTGATTACTTCAGCTATTTTTTTTATTTTACCATTTTCAATCCATACACATCCGCGTTTAAAGCTTTCGCCTTCCATTGTGTATATTTCAGCATTTATTATGATCATATCTTTACCCTTTCTTTATTGAGTGTTATTGATATTATCAACAAGTATTAATATGTCTTCTACTTTATTGATGACATAATTTGGTTTTTCATTCATATAAAGTTCTTTTGACAATACGCTCCATGATACCACTGCAGATTTTACATTTGCATTTCTTGCACTTTTAATGTCAAATGGGCTGTCACCTATCATTAATGCCTTCTCGGGTTGACTACCCAATTTTTCTAACGCCTTTAAGATAGGTTCCGGGTGGGGTTTATGTAAAGTACAGTCATCTGCTGCAACGATGGTTTTAAAATATTGATCTATACCATATTTCGTTAGCCCCATCATCGTTGTGCGTTTCAATCTTGACGTTACAATACCCAGCTTATATCCTCTGTCAAATAGCTCTTTTATCACTGACTCTATCCCATCAAAGAGGCTGATAAACTTTTCGAATTGCCCATAATGAAAATCTCTATAGATTTCAATTGCTTCCTCTACCGGTATATCCACTTCTCTTTTTAAGGTAATGGAGAGAGGCTCTCCAAAAGAATTTAAGATATCTTCTCGTTTTTTCTCTTTTCCACTTATTGTTTTGTATGTATGCTGGAAAGATTGTACAATTAGCTCATTGGTATCCATAACTGTACCATCAAAATCAAATAATATGGTATTCATTTTCATTATTTATTCAAACCTTTCATACTTAAAGACACTCTTTGTCTATCATCATCAATATTAATAATTTTTACTTTTACCGTATCCCCTACGCTAACGGCATCCATAGGATGTTTGATGTAACGATCACATATTTGGGAAATGTGCACTAAGCCGTCATTTTTAATGCCAATATCTACAAATGCTCCAAAATCCACTACATTTCTGACGGTTCCCATCATTTCCATGTCTAATTTTAAATCTTCAAACTTCAATACATCATTTCTAAATATAACCTCCGGCATTTCATCTCTTGGATCTCTTCCCGGCTTAATCAGCTCCTTGACGATGTCTTCCAGCGTGGGCAATCCGATTTCAAGTTTTTCAGCTATTTTTAAAAGGTTATTTTTAAATATGGTTTCTTTTGGTACGGTTTTTGATTGACGCATCATGGCTTGCTTTATGGCTGCCATATCTTGAAGATTTTTAATTCTTTTTCCTGTCTCCAAAGATTGAGTTTCCGGTTCAGGTTTTGCAAATTCTATAATCTTTTCTTCTACTGCTTTGGCACCGCCTAAATGAATGGTTTCTTGTTCTATTCTCAATAATTTCATAAGCTCTAAAGCTGCATCATAAGACTCAGGGTGTACTGCTGTGCAATCCAATGCATTGGCACCATCTGTGATTCTTAAAAACCCAGCACATTGTTGATAAGCTTTATCCCCTAGTTTTGTAACTTTTTTAAGTTCTTCTCTGCGTGAGAATTTTCCTTGTTCTTCTCTATATTTTACAATGTTTTTGGCAATGGCTGAATTGATGCCTGATATGTATTGTAATAAGGATGGTGAAGCGGTGTTTAGGTCGACGCCTACACGGTTAACGCAATCCTCCACCACATTTTTTAAAGATTCATCCAGCATAGATTGGTTGACATCATGCTGATATTGACCTACCCCTATGTGTTTGGGGTCGATTTTTACCAGCTCTGCTAATGGGTCCTGCAATCTTCTTCCTATTGATAATGCGCCTCTGGTAGTCACATCTAAGTCAGGGTATTCTTCTGTCGCCAGTTTTGAAGCAGAATAAACAGATGCCCCTGCTTCACTGACAATGGTATAATGAATTTTTTGATCTATTTCTTTAAGGGTTTCTGAAACAAATTGTTCCGTTTCTCTAGACGCAGTTCCATTACCAATAGCAATGATATCTGTGTTATGTTTTTTTAATAATTGTTTTAATACCACTTTTGACTTTTCAATTTCTTTTCTGGGCGGAGTAGGGTATATGGTGGTAAATTCTATAAATTTCCCGGTTTCATCTATTGCTGTTATTTTACATCCTGTTCTATAGCTTGGATCAATGGCTAGGACTTTTGCATTTTTAACGGGAGGTGTCATTAATAATTTTTCCGTATTTTGCCCAAATACTTTAACCGCTTCTTTTTCTGCTCTTTCTGAAAGGGTATTCCTTATCTCTCTTTCTATTGAAGGTGCAATTAAGCGTTTGTATGCATCGTCTATGGTTTTTTCCAGCCAAGGAGTAGAACTGGATTTAGGGTTGGTTATGACATGCTCGTTTAATTTATGTAATATTTCTTCAACAGGGGTTTTAAGCTTAACTTTTAGTTTCTTTTCTTTTTCACCACGGTTAATGGCCAATATTCTATGGTCTGGTATCTTTGCTACGCCCTCAGAGTATTCATAGTACATTTCATATACAGTCTTTTCTTCCTTATCAACTGCTTCCGAAATAAGCGTTGCTTCTTTTAAACATTTGTTTCTAATTGCTTCTCTAAACTCAGGATTATCCGATATCATTTCAGCAATGATGTCTAATGCGCCTTGAATGGCTTCTTTTACATCCTTTACACCTTTTTCTTCATCAACAAAAGGCGCGGCCAATTCTTCAAGGGTCCCTTCTGTTGTTTGTTGTTGAATAATAAGTTCTGCAAGAGGGTCCAGTCCTTTTTCCTTAGCTTTCCCCGCTCTTGTACGTTTTTTCTGTTTAAATGGTCTGTATAGGTCTTCAACTCTTTGCAGCACTTCTGCAGATGTAATTTCATTTTTTAATGCTTCCGTCAGCTTGCCTTGTTCTTCAATTAATCGAATGACTTCTTGCTTTCTTTCCTCAAGATTTCTCAGATAAAGAAGTCGTTCGTGCAGGTCTCTTAATATCACATCTGTAAGCCCGCCTGTTACCTCTTTTCGATACCTGGCAATAAAGGGTATGGTATTGCCTTCGTCTATTAGTTTGATTGTGTTTTCAATCTGTGATGTCTTAATGTGGAACTCTTTTGATAATCTTTCAATAATCATTATCTCACCTCTACTAACATTAATACTTGATTACGGATTACAGAATTAATTCTTAACCCTATTCATTGCAGATCGAGTACAGAGACTCGACACTACAATATTTAAAAATTCAAGGGCGTATGCAATACGCCCCTGCTTTTTATTTTATAGCATCTTGCTTTAGCTTTTCGTTGATAAAAAGGTCAATGTCTCCATCCATTACGGATTGTACATTCCCTACCTCCGTATTGGTTCTATGGTCTTTAACCATGGTATACGGATGAAAGACATAAGATCTTATTTGATTTCCCCAAGAAATCTGCCCATAATCGCCTTTAAGCTCTTCTACTTTTTCTTTTTGTTCTCTTTCTTTTAAATCTAAGAGCTTCGCCATTAATACTTTCATTGCCGTATCTTTGTTTTGATGCTGAGACCTTTCATTTTGGCACTGAACGACAATGTTGGTAGGCAAATGTGTAATCCGAATGGCTGAGTCCGTTTTGTTGACATGCTGGCCTCCGGCACCGCTTGCACGGTAAGTGTCTATTCTCAAATCATTGGGGTCAATATCTATATGGATATTATCATCTATTTCAGGCATTACGTCTAATGATGCAAAGGAAGTATGTCGTCTTCCTGAGGAATCAAAAGGTGATATTCTTACAATCCTATGAACACCTCTCTCATTTTTCAGGTATCCGTAAACATTTTCACCTTGTATCAGAAAATCTGCACTCTTAATGCCGCCTTCTTTATCCGGGAGAAAGTTTAATGTTTTTATTTTGAATTTCTTTCTCTCTGCCCATCGCGTATACATACGTACCAGCATTTCGGCCCAGTCTTGTGCATCTAAGCCTCCTGAACCGGAATGTATGGAAATGATTGCATTATTGCCATCGTACTCCCCACTGAGCAGCACTTTAATTTTCATCTCATCCACTTCTTTTTCTAATGCGGAAAAAGATGTTTCGATTTCTTTTATTAAAGACTCGTCGGCTTCTTCTATGGCTAGTTCGATTAATACGGATAAATCCTCAAAATTACTTTCAAGCTTTTGATGTTGTTGTATTTTGGTTTCTATTTCTTTTTTCATTTTGAGGGTTTTTTGAGCTTTTTGGTGATCATCCCAGAAAGTATCCGAAAGCGTTTCTTTTTCCATCTCCATTAATTGATCATTTAATGCTTCTATGTCAAAGTGAAACACCCAGTTCTTGTATGTTTTCCTCTATACCACCGAGCTCATAACTCAGCTGTTCTAATTGAATCATTTTATCACATCCCTTTGAATTTATGATTTAAGATTAGATATTTTGTTTTTACAAAATTTCTTTCATTCCTATCTTCTATCCTCTAGACCCTAACCTCTATCTTCATTTTGTTTTTGTGCACAGCACTTTTTGTATTTTTTACCACTTCCACAAGGGCAGGGTTCATTTCTTCCCACTGTTTTTTCTTTCTTGATGGGCTGTTGCTTCTGTTCAGGTTGTTTTCGTTCCTGCTGGTCGGGTACTGCACGAATTCTTATTTTGTCAGAACGGTCGTCATCCCTAAAACTTTCTTTCTGTGCTTCTCCAATTTTCACCACTTGTTTTCTTTCAGTGTCGGTGTTAAGGGTAACATTAAGCATATATTTTACCGTGTCTTCTTGTATGCTCTTTATCATGGCCTCAAACATATCAAAGCCTTCATTTTGATAAGCTCTTACAGGGTCTTCATGTCCCACGGCACGCAAACCGATTCCTTGTTTGAGCTGATCCATGGCGTCAATATGATCCATCCATTTTGTATCGACAACTCTAAGAAGAATCACTCTTTCAAGCTCTCTCATTCTTTCCGGTTGGATTTCTTCTTCTTTTATTTCATACGCTTTGTCTTCCATTGACATGATGTAATCTTTAAGATCTTGTAACTCCATTTGCTCTAGGTTATCAAACTTCAGTTTGATATCGGGAATAAAGGTTTGCAATACTTTATTTAAGCTTTCTAAATCCCATTCTTCCGGATATTTTGCATCCACGGTATACATTGCAATATAGTCGTCCACAATGCTTTCGAACATGCCCATGACATGTGATCTTAGATTCTCACCTTCAAGGACTCTGCGTCTCTCATTGTAAATAACTTCTCTTTGCTTGTTCATGACATCGTCATATTGCAGAACGTACTTTCTGATAGAGAAGTTTCGGCCCTCTACTCTCTTTTGAGCATTTTCTATGGACTTGGTAAGCATGTTGGCTTCTATGGCTTCATCTTCTTCCATACCCATTTTGGATACAAAGCCTTGAATTTTTTCTCCTCCAAACAGCCTCATCAATTCATCATCTAATGCAATAAAGAATTGAGATGAACCGGGGTCACCTTGTCTACCGGATCTTCCTCAGAGCTGGTTATCGATCCTTCGTGCTTCATGTCTTTCTGTACCAATGATGTGAAGTCCGCCTATGGATATTACTTTTTCCTGCTCTTCTGCTCTTTCTTGTTTATAATGCTCATGAATCTTTCGATATTCTTCTCTGGCTTCAAGTATTTCTTCATCTTCTGTTGGTGTATTGCTGGAAGCCATTGAGATAATATCTTCTGTAAAACCTTTTTTTCTCATATCCATTTTGGCTTCAAACTCCGGATTACCTCCCAAAATGATGTCTGTACCTCTTCCAGCCATATTGGTGGCAATCGTTACAGCACCTAATCGTCCTGCTTCTGCAACAATTTCTGCTTCTTTTTCGTGGTGCTTTGCATTTAAAACATTATGTTTAACTCCTTGTTTTTTAAGAAGTTCACTGATGAGCTCAGATTTTTCTATAGAAATAGTACCCACTAGCACAGGCTGTCCTGTGGCATGCTTTTCAGCAATTTGTCGAACTATAGAAATGTATTTTCCTCTTTCTGTTCCATATATGGAGTCTGCTAAATCTTGACGTTGTATTGGTTTATTGGTAGGAACAACAACAACATCCATGCCATAAATTTCTTTAAATTCGTCTTCTTCAGTTTTTGCGGTACCTGTCATCCCTGCCAGCTTTTGATACATTCTAAAGTAGTTTTGAAGGGTAATAGTAGCCAAGGTCTTTGACTCATTTCTTACCCTTAACCCTTCTTTTGCCTCTATGGCTTGATGCAGGCCATCGCTGTACCGTCTACCAAACATTAAACGACCTGTAAATTCATCTACAATCACGATTTGCTCATCTTTTATAACATAGTCAACATCTCGTTTCATAAGGTGTTGCGCTTTTAATGCTTGTAAAATGTGGTGGTTCAGTTCCATATTTTCAGGATCCGCTAAATTTTCTACATTAAATTTCTTTTCAGCCTTTGAAACGCCATCTTCCATTAGGGCAATGGATTTGGCCTTTTCATCTATGGTAAAGTCCACTTCATTTTTATAAATTTTTACAAATTGGTTGGCTTGAGCATATAGCTGAGTGGATTCTCTTCCTGCACCTGAGATGATGAGGGGTGTTCTTGCCTCATCTACAAGGATACTATCCACTTCGTCAATGATAGCAAAATTTAACGGTCTTTGTGCCATCTCCTCTTTGTAGGTCACCATATTATCTCTTAGGTAATCGAAACCAAACTCATTGTTGGTTCCGTATGTAATATCACAATTATATGCTGCTTTACGCTGCTGATGAGTCAAGCCATGTACAATACAGTCTACGGTTAAACCCAAAAAGGTATAGAGTTTTCCCATCCACTCCATGTCACGTTTAGCCAAATAATCATTGACCGTAACGACATGAACCCCTTCTCCCGCTAAAGCATTCAAATAGACAGGCAAGGTTGCTACAAGGGTTTTACCTTCACCTGTTTTCATTTCTGCAATCCTTCCTTGATGAAGAACAATTCCGCCTAAAAGCTGCACTGTAAAATGCTTCATTCCTAATGTACGAACTGCACCTTCTCTTGCTACTGCAAAAGCTTCCTCTAATATATCGTCTAATGTTTCGCCTTCCGATAGTCGCTTTCTAAATTCTATGGTCTTATCTTTTAATGCTTCATCACTGAGTTTTTGAATATCCGGTTCTAACGCTTCTATTCTATTAACTCTCTTTGAAAGTTTCTTAATCTCTTTTTCATTCAGGTCTCCAAATATCTTCTCCAAAAGACCCATATTAACCCATCTCCTTCAAATCATGTATTTTTTTGGTTTCTGTTCATCATTTTATATTTTAACATATATTTCATATAAATAAAGGGCATTTGCATGCCCTTTATATTTTGAAAATTATTGCCAAAAATTGAGTCCACACCTAGTTAAAACTTGCTGAAGAATAATTGCAAGAGCTAATCCATAAGTCCATTTTAAAATTTTCTTTTGTTTTTCACTTAATTTCATAAAATCCCCCGTAGGTGGTAGTAGCTTAGAAATACCACCACATATTCTTAATTCTTATTTTTATCAACTGGGATTGACAAACGCATTATATATTGCTTTTATAGCTTTCTCAAAATCGTTGTTTTCTACACCGGTTATGATATTTATTTCACTTGAGCCTTGGTCAATCATCCGAATATTAACACCCGCTTCAGATAATGCTGTGAAAAGCTTAGCGGCAACGCCGCGTCTTCTGGACATACCATATCCAACGGTTGCAACAAGGGCCATTTCTGAATATATATCTATAGAATCAGGATGAAGTTTTTTTCTTATTTCATCTAAAATATCTTCTAATACATTTTCCACTGTATTGTTTGAAATTACCACTGAAACCGTATCAATTCCGGAAGGGACATGCTCAATAGAAATATTATAATCCTCCAGGATTGACAGTATCCTTTTTATAAAGCCTACTTCTGAGTTCATGTTATTTTTGTAAATTGCAATAACCGTAAATCCTTTTTTTCCGGCGATTCCTGTTATGACATGTTCATCCAACCGATTTTTTGCATCGGATACAATAATCGTTCCCGGGTGGTCCGGTTCATTGGTATTCTTAATCGTTATCGGTATATTGGCTTGACGAACCGGAAAAACAGAATCTTCATGCAGCACAGAAGCTCCCATGTAAGAAAGCTCTCTGAGTTCTTTGTACGTGACGGATTTTATGGGCAGAGGATCCTGTACAATGCTGGGATCGGCCATTAAAAATCCTGAAACATCTGTCCAATTTTCATAAATGTCTGCTTTTAGAGCTTTTGCTATAAGAGAACCCGTAACATCTGACCCGCCTCGAGAAAAAGTCTTAATTTTTCCGTTAGGCTGAGAACCATAAAAGCCAGGGATTACTGCATTTTCATAGTTTGCAAGGGTGTTTTTTATGGCCTCATCGGTCTCTTCTTCTAAAAGACGTCCTCTCTTATCAAAGAAAATGATATCTTTTGCATCAACAAAGTCATATCCGAGATATTCAGCTAACAACAGACCATTGAGATATTCCCCTCTACTGGCTATGTAATCGGCAGATGCACCATTTGCCATGTTTTGTTTGATTTCATCGAAGTAAGGCTGCAATTCAATTTTTAGTTTTAAGTTATAAACAATGGATATATATCGATCACAAATAACTTGAAATACTTGATCAAAAGGAACGTTATGTTCCATATGGGTTTTGCATAGGTACAACAAATCTGTTACTTTATTATCTTCGGCGAACCTTTTGCCTGGTGCCGAAGGAACAACAAACCTTCTCTCCGGACTGCTTTCTACAATACTTTTTACTTTTTCCAGCTGAAAAGCATCTGCTAAAGATGATCCTCCAAATTTCGAAACAACTAAGCTCATTTTGAACCCCCCATTTATACAATTATTAAATAGAATTTTTCAGTTTAAATACTATATTTTTATTATTATGCTTTTATCCAGATTATTTACGATAAATTCCAAAAATCTACTGCGTCTTTTGGTAGTTTCCGTAAATAATCTGGGTTTAATTCATATATTAAATTACATTGAGACTATTTTATCATAAAAGGTGATTTTGTAAATAGCTGCTATCCCACATTATTATCATTTGGAACTATGTTATTTTAAAGTATGCTAAATTTTATCACTTCACAGGATTGTATCATTATGATACAATGTGTTTAATTATAACAAGGAGTGGTACGGATGAAGTTTAAAGATCCTTCTTTGCAGAATAATCTCATACACGAAATTTGGGATAAATTTATATTAGGTGCAACCATTGAAGTCGAGCAATTGCATCCTATGGTTTTGGAGTCATGGAAAAGAAGCAAAGCCTATGGCATTGATCCTCATAGCCGAATCCCTACTTTACATGTATCCGGAAACCAAATAGCTGCTCGGCAGCAAGACAATCGGTCATTGCTGGATATTGCAAAGCCTTTTATGAACAGTATTTACAGCATTGTTGGCAATAATGATTTTATTATTCGTTTGACAGACAAAGACGGATATGTTTTGGATCACATCGGTGAAAAAGGATTCATCGCCAGATTTGGTAAAACCTATTTGCAAAATGGCTATAACTTAAAGGAAGCGCATGCAGGAACTAATGCAGTAGGGCTTTCATTGCTGCTAAAAAAGCCTATTCAGATCATGGGAAGTGAGCATTATATGGAAAAGTTTCATGGGCTCACAACCTCAGCTTGTCCAATAAAAGATAAATTCAACCAAATCATTGGTATCCTAAGTATAACCGGAAACTATTCTATGGTTCATCCTCATACTTTAGGCATGGTAACAGCTGCTGCAGAAGCCATTCAACGAGAATTGCGCTTGAGAGAGATTAACCTAGACCTGAATTCAATGAACAAGCAGTTTTACGACATTATGGAAACAATCTCAGAAGGGATTGTTGCTGTAGATGCTAAAGGTAATATCTTAAATGTAAATAAACAAGCCCGTGATCTTCTTGATATCAAACGCAAAAAAATAGAGGGTACCAATATCAACAAATATATAACAAATGAAAAAAACTTTGTAAGAATTTTTATTCTGAATGACACTGTTTTTGAAGAAGAATGGGAGTTGGTGACCCAAAAAGGCCAAAAGAAAAAATTTATTATTGATGTCAACTATTTTAAGACAGGCAGAATACCTAAAATGATTGTACTTATTATTAACCAAGCTAAGGTTATTCACAGCATGATTAATAAAATAGTAGGTGCCAATGCCATCTTTACCTTTGAAGATATTGTAGGAAAATCTGAAAAACTTAAACCCGCATTACATTTAGCTAAAATCTCCTCAAATATTGACCTAACCATTTTGCTTCATGGAGAAAGCGGTACAGGAAAAGAAATGTTTGCTCAATCCATTCACAATAACAGCGCCAGAAGTTCTAAACCCTTCGTATTCCTTAATTGCGGCGCTATTCCAAGAGAGCTGGTGGCCAGTGAACTGTTTGGATATGAAGAAGGCGCTTTTACCGGAGCACGTTTAGGCGGGCATCCGGGTAAATTTGAATTAGCAGATGGCGGTACTCTCTTTTTAGATGAAATAGGCGATATGCCATTGGATGCGCAAGTCAGCCTCCTAAGAGTATTGGAAACCAAAAACATTGTCCGTGTAGGAGGAAAAGAAGTCATTCCGGTAGATGTACGTGTCATCGCTGCAACCAATAAGGACTTACAGCAGGAGGTGGCTTTAGGCAAGTTCAGAGAGGATCTTTATTATCGATTAAATGTTTTTCCTATTGATATCCCTCCATTAAGAGAAAGAAAAGAAGACCTTCGCCTCTTTATTGATTATTTTGTTACCAAATATGCCGAGAGGATTTCAAAAAACATTGTTGGTATTGAAGATGAATTTTATAGAATTTTGCAGCAACATGATTGGCCGGGTAATGTCAGGGAACTTCAAAACACATTACAAATGGCTGTAAATATAGCTCAAGACCATAGCAGTCTATCTCTAAATCATTTACCGAAACACTTTCTAGCCAGTGTTAATTACGAGCAGGAGCTTGTTGAAGAGCTTCCTTCCCTTGAAGAAATAGAGAAAAAAGCTATCGTCAGCACACTGGAAAAGTGTCAATTTAATCTTTCTAAAACAGCAGATATTTTAAAAATTGGTCGAAGTACGCTTTATCGCAAAATGGAAAAATACGAAATTGAAGGGTAAGGCTTGCCCCTTTTTTATTTGTATTAAAACGATACAAAAGTTTGATTATATTTTAACTATTGTATCATTTTGAATCAACTAACGACTTTTATAAGTCGTTTTTCTTTATTTGTAATGATTTTTTTTATTTTTT
>JAKSCF010000004.1 GCA_022360735.1 Clostridia bacterium | reverse complement strand
GGATATCTCTAAACGCTTTGTTCTTTCTTCCAATGGTTTCTTCCAGTGGTTCCCTTTCATGCATTCTTTTTTGTATGAACAATCACTGCAATCTTCGCATAGATATTGTGTTTTTTCTGATTGATATCCTGTTCGGGTTTTTCGCTTGAACACTTTGGTGGCTGCTAGCCTTTTTCTGTTTTGGCAAATGTAGCTATCTGTTTCTTCATCGTATGCTATGTTCTCTACACGACTAATGTCATTTTTGTACTTTCTTGTTTTTGAAATTTCATAGTTCACAGGTTTTATGAAAGCTATTTGTTCGTTCTCATCTATGAATGCATAGTTTTCTTCACTTTCATAGCCAGCATCAGCCACTATTTTCGTGTATTTGAAGGATAAGTTCTCTTCAAGTTCCTGCAAGAATGGCTTGAGGGTTCTTACATCTGTCGTTTGCTTTTGGGTGGTTACCCATGTGATATATTCAGCATCAACTCCATGCTGAATGTTATAGGCCGGTTTCAGTTGACCGTTTTTCATAGCATCATCTTTCATTCTCATGAATGTCGCATCTTGATCTGTTTTGGAATAGCTGTTCCTTTCCCCACAAATGTGTAGTTTATTCGTATACTCCTTGATTTTTCCTAAGTAGCCTTCCAGCTCTTCAATGGATTTTTGCAGTGGGGGTTTTCTCTTTCCTTTACCTTTAACAAACTCTAGCTGTTCGTCTTTTTTGATTTTATATAATTTCTTACGTAGTTTTTTAAGATGTTTGATCTTTACTTCATTTTTGTAGATTAGCCTGATTCCATAAAGCTCTTCGCACTCAGCTACCAGGTCGGCTGCTTTCTGTAGTTGCCATATGCTTTTTTACTGATTTTTTCCAGACGAACGTATATTTGTTAGCATTTGCTTCTATCTTGGTCCCGTCAATGAATATGACTTCTCCTGATATCTCTTTAAGATCGTATAAATAATTCGTAACTTTTCCTAGGATATCTTTTGCAACAGGGGCAAAATGCAGTGTTAGAAACCGCATGTAAGCGAGATGTAAATTATATGTTTCTACTGAACGAATTTTAAAAATAATATAAAAAGCCAATAAAAGATACTATAAGTAAGTGTATACCTAAACAAATTTTTTCTTCATATAAATTAAAGATGGAAAATATTAAAGAAATTATGCTTGCTATTAAAATACATGGGATAAAAATCACAATTTTAAAACCATTATTTGAAAAATATTGCATAAAATAGAAACCTCCTTATAAAGTATATTATATAGAAATTACAAGAAAAATGCAAAAACAAAAGGGGCTGTTGCACTAAGAAATTAGTGCGGAGCCTCATTTTTGTGGAAATAAAAAAATCTCAGACTCCTAAAAGACTGAGATTTAGTGTAGAATTTAATTATGACTAGTAACAGAATTCTACATAAAGATTATACAGCGAATGGGAAGTTGATTCAACTAAAACTACCATTTGACATTGAAATAATAATACCAGAAGATGATTCGGTACGATTGCTAATGCAACAGCACCGCTTTAATATTTTAAATCAGAATATAAATCTTTAGTTCTTCATGCTATGAATCGGTGCCGGAATTCTGCCGCCTCTTTCAATAAAGAGCCGGCTTGAAAAATTACTGACTTTCATGACAGGCGCACTGCCTAAAAGGCCGCCGAACTCAACTTCATCTCCAACGTCTTTTCCGATTACAGGTATTATTCTGACAGCTGTTGTTTTGTTATTAATCACGCCAATAGCAGCTTCATCGGCAATAATGGCTGCAATGGTTTCAGATGGCGTATCACCGGGTATGGCAATCATATCCAGTCCTACTGAACAAACACAAGTCATTGCCTCCAGCTTTTCTAAAGATAGAGCACCGGATTTAACAGCTGCAATCATCCCTTCATCTTCGCTGACAGGAATAAATGCTCCGCTTAACCCGCCTACATGGGATGACGCCATAACCCCGCCTTTCTTTACTGCATCATTTAATAGTGCCAGTGCCGCAGTAGTGCCCGGAGCACCACATGTTTCCAGGCCCATTTCTTCAAGAATCCTGGCAATACTGTCACCGATCTCCGGCGTAGGCGCTAGAGATAAGTCTACAATCCCGAATGGTACATCTAACCTTTTTGATGCCTCATTTGCAACAAGTTGTCCCATTCTAGTAATTTTAAAAGAAGTTTTCTTTATGGTATCGGCTACCACGTCAAAAGGCTTGTTTTTGCAAGTCTCCAGTGCGACTTTAACAACACCCGGTCCGCTAACACCAACATTTATAACCGTATCGGATTCACCTACACCATGAAAAGCACCGGCCATAAAAGGATTATCTTCAACTGCATTGGCAAATACTACTAGTTTTGCGCAGCCAATACTATCTTTGTCAGCAGTTAGTTTGGCGGTATCGGTAATCACATAACCCATCTCTCTAACCGCATCCATATTGATTCCGGACTTTGTATTACCAACGTTTACTGAAGAACATACCCTTTCAGTAACACTCAATGCCTCCGGTATCGATTTTAAAAGTATTTCGTCGCCTTTGTTATAGCCTTTATGAACCAAAGCGGAATATCCACCAATAAAATTCACACCCACTTCTTTGGCTGCTTTGTCCAGGATTTCCGCATATTTCACATAGTTTGTATCATTAGAAGCCTGGGCTACTAATGATATTGGTGTTACAGAAATACGTTTATTGATAATGGGAATACCGTATTCTTTTTCAATCTCATCACCGGTTTGTACCAGCTTTTCAGCTTTTTTTGTGATCTTATCATAAATTTTTTGCCTGCAGTTTTCACCATCTTCTCTTATACAGTCTAATAATGAAATGCCCATGGTGATGGTTCTAATATCTAACTTTTCTTTTTCTATCATAGAAATGGTTTCCATAATATTTTTATAGTTAATCATTTGAAATGCCCCCGTTTCTATATATTGTGCATGGAATTAAAAATATCTTCGTGTTGAATTCTAATGGACATCCCCATTTTTTCACTTTGCTTTTTTAACATGGATTGAATCTCTTCATAGCCTACTTTGCATTTTTCCATATCTACGATCATAATCATTGTAAAAAAATCTTGTAAAATGGTTTGGCTGATATCTAAGATATTGACATTGTTTTCAGCAAGTATTGTTGTAACATTTGCAATAATTCCTATTCTATCTTTTCCCAACACGGTTATTACAGCTTTCATTTGAATAATTCTCCTCTCAAACACATTCTTCTGTTTTTTGTTTTAAATTTTTATTGGCTGTAGACATCATAAGCTTAATTCTATTTAATTGATTGACCTCACTGGCACCTGGGTCATAATCAATGGCTACAATATTAGCAAAGCTATATCGTTTTCTTAAAGCTTTAATCATACCTTTACCTGTTATATGGTTAGGTAAGCATGCAAATGGTTGTAAGCACGCAATGTTATGAACACCACTCTCCAATAATTCAACCATCTCAGCTGTAAGCAGCCATCCTTCTCCGCACTGGTTGCCTAAAGAAAGAATCTTTTGTGCTTTTTCCGCCAGCTCTTGAATTCTAATAGGCGGCTCAAAACGCTTACTTTTCAATAAAGCTTTACGTACAATGTCTCTCATTCGTTCAATATACCATATGGCGATATTGTTAAGTATCATGGTCTTTTTTGTACCGGCTAAATTTTCATAATTGAAATTTTTACTGTACATACCATATAAGAAGAAATCCAGTAAGTCAGGGACAACTGCCTCACCACCCTCTTTTTCAATGATCTTTACAATATCATTATTAGCCGTGGGATGATATTTTACTAATATTTCTCCGACAACACCAATCTTAGGTTTTATCTTATCAATTATATCAATTTTATCAAAATCATCAATTATTTTTTGAACATTCTTTTTAAAAGTTTTCAAGTCTCCGTTGGTTACATTTTCTATACACCGGCCTAACCATGTATTATAGAGTTTATCGGCCGTACCTTTAATCCTTTCATAAGGACGAACTTGATATAAAATACGCATCATCAAGTCGCCGTATAAAATACCAATTAAAGCTTTTCTCCCCATTTTAAAGGATATTTTGAAACCTTCATGCTTTTCTAAACCGACATAATTTGCTGAAATGACGGGAATATGTCCCATACCCATCTCTTTCAAAGCCTTTCTTAATAAACCGATATAGTTGCTGGCTCTACAGCCTCCACCGGTTTGAGACATCACAACTGAGATTTTGTCTAAATCATATTTACCTGATTTTAATGCTTCAATAATCTGACCCAATGTAACAATAGTTGGATAACACGCATCATTATTAACATACTTTAGGCCTTCTTCAACTGCAAACTTACTTACAGATGGTAAAACTTCAAGATGGTACCCTTCTGATCTCAAAGCACCTTCTAAAAATTCGAAATGAATCGGTGACATCTGAGGGCATAAAATAGTATGTTCTTCACGCATCGTCTTAGTAAATTCTTTTACAGAATGTATTTCGCCCTTTTCTTTGGCCAATACATTATGCTGGTCTCGTTCTTCCATAGCAGCTTTTAAAGACCTGATTCTTATCTTTGCAGCGCCTAAATTGCTTCCTTCATCGATTTTAATAACATTATACAGTTTATTATACCGATTCAATATTTCTTCTACCTGATCTGTCGTAATGGCGTCCAAACCACAACCAAAAGAATTGAGCTGGATTAATTCTAAGTTATTCTGTGTATTGACAAAGGCTGCTGCTCTATATAACCTAGTATGATACATCCATTGATCCAGCACTCTTAAAGGTCTTTCAACCTGCCCTAAATGCGCTACGGAATCTTCAGTCAGCACAGCAATTCCGAATGAAAGAATAATATTGGGAATACCATGATTGATTTCCGGATCCAGATGATAAGGTCTGCCGGCCAAAACAATTCC
>JAKSCF010000005.1 GCA_022360735.1 Clostridia bacterium | reverse complement strand
TTGATTGATAGATTTTCGCAAAATACCGATTTCATCATTATCGGCTGAAGGCTTGATACTCCGCTCTAAATCACCATCCAAAGTAATATTGGATACTTCATCTGTTAGATTTACCAATCTGGCAATAACATATTTATTAAAAATTAAGGATCCAATAATAGCTATAATGAGTCCTACCCCAGTTAGATAATACAGAATAAACTGGTTGGTTTCTTTACCTTGTTCATAAATTTTTCTTTGTGAAGAGATTTTGAATATAAAAGAAGGCTCATTATAAATATCCTTATAAATGCCGTAGGTTTCTAATATACTTCGATTTTTTGAATACCCGTTAAAAATATTTTTTTCGGCTTCAATGGTTTCATCTATTTGCCTTTTGGTATAAGGATCCAGTTGGTCTAATACCAAGGGTGTTATAGGATAAATCAGTGATTGGTTTAATTCTTCAATCATATCTTTATCAAAATAACGGGCGATAATAAGCGTCCCGCTAGATCCTTGCCAATCACTTTTTTGAATAGGAAGAGCACACATTAGCATATATTTTCCTTCTGTACTTATAATACCGGTTATCTCTGAGTTTAGTCGTTCATTTCTAAATGCGTTTTCAGCAAAAATATTATGAAAAACTTTAGGAATGTCGTTATAGTGACCGTTATCAGAACTATAGCTTTCTCCATGATATAGGTTGCCATTGATATCATAAAACAACATATAATGGATGTTCAGTGTACTGTAGGTTATGTCAAAGATATTATCTTCAATAAAAGTAGGATACTCTCCTTTTATATATTGGTAAGTATCACTCCAAGCTGACCATTCTAAAGTCAGGGTCTTAAGTGCATGTAAACGGTGATCAATTTCTGTAAAAGCTCTTTCGACATTTTGCTGATTCAATTCTTCGTCCATTGATATATATTCGCTCATAATACTTGCATAAAGCATTGCATACAAAAGCAATGTAATGATGCACACGGTTATAACAATAGTGATCGTTGTTTTAGTCTGTAGCGTCATAAGCCTCAGCTCCATCTGTTTAAAGTAATAACATTATAGCATAAAATAGGGGACAGGGGACAGGTTACAGGGGACAGGGAAAAATTAAGTTTCGTTCCTACCCCCTTCAGAGAATATTTTGATATAATGAAAGGAAGATAGTTTTTTTTGACGATAATATTCTCAATAAATCGTAAATCTTAAATAATATAAGGGTGGGGCTATGTCGGTTAATATTATTATTGGTAGAGCAGATAAAGATTTAAATCAATATATGTATGAGCGCGTACAGAATATTTCAAATCAAGAAATAAGGAAGACATATATATTAGTGCCTGAGCAATATACACTGCAAGCAGAAAAAACAGCAGTAGAGAAATTGCAGGTTTCCGGTTTGATGGATATTGAAGTATTAAGCTTTTCTAGGCTGTCACACTATATTTTAGATATGGTAGGCGGCGTAACCAGAGTACATGTCAATGAGCAAGGCAAGCACATGATTTTGTATAAGATCCTTACAGAGCTGGAAGAAGAATTACAGATATTTGGCAAAGCGGTAAAGAAGCATGGGTTCATAGATTTAATCAATGAACTTATTACAGAAATGAAGCAATTTAATATATTATCCGAGGAGCTAATGGAAGTCATTATACATAAAGAAGACGAAATCATACTGACAAAGAAAATCTTAGATATTTGTAAAGTTTACGAAAAATTCAATGACTACTTAAAGGACAAATATATTGATTCAGAAGATTTTATTAATATGTTGATTGATAAAATTAATGATACGCTGCCCCTTAAAAATTCTGTAATTTGGATTGATGGATTTGACCATTTCAATCCTCAAATATTGACTTTAATAGGGAAAATGATGGGTATAGCCCATGAAATAAATTTTAACTTTACAATGGATCCAAATGGATCAGATCAAGACTTGTTTGATGTTACGAAATATTCCGTTAACAAATGCATAGAAATGGCACAACAAAGCGGGGTGCCATATCAGATGGTTAATGTGCAAAGTCAATACCAAATAAGTCAAGTTAAAGAGATTCAACATTTAGAAAAAAACTTATATGCCTATTCCTTAGACACCTATGAAAACAAGACAGAAAATATTGATTTATATGGATGCAGCAGTTATTATGCTGAGGTGGAAACCGTCGCGTCTAAAATAATTGAGTTAGTTAGAACCAGAGATTACCGTTATAAAGACATTGCGATCATATGCAACGATATGGACAGCTATGATCATCTCATACAAAGAGTTTTTGAGGAATACGATATTCCTGTATTTATTGATACAAAAAAAACAATTATGCATAACCCTTTTGTTGAGTATATTATGGCCCTTATGGATGTTATTTCAAATGGATATCGTTATGAGGATGTTTTTAGATTTTTAAAAACCGGACAGTCGGATTATGAGATAGAAGCGTGTGAAACGCTGGAAAACTATGCTATAAGATACAAAATTAAAGGCAACAAATGGAAAAAAGATTTTGAAATTGGAAGAGAAGTATTGGGGGATGAAGCATTTGAGCAAGTCAATATGCTTCGAAGTGAAATAATAGGCATGTTTGAAGGCTTTGAACGGGTAATGAAAAAGGCTAAAACGGTATCGGAGAAGACTGAAAAGTTATATGACTATATTCAAAATAAAACCAAAACATTGAATAAGGTAGAAAATTGGATAGAACGCTTAAGAGGTCTTGGCGAGTATTCTTATATGAGAGAAACTGCTCAAATATGGAATATCATTATCAACATACTGGACCAAATGGTTGAACTAATAGGAGATACTGAAATCAATAATAAAGATTTCACCCAGATATTAAGAGCCGGGCTTGAGTCGGTGGAAGCAGGTATTATTCCTACAACTATGGATCAAGTGATAGCCGGAACACTTCAAAGATCAAAAATAGCCAATGTTAAAGCTTTATTTATGATGGGTGTGAATGATGGTGTAATACCCAGTTGTCATACCACAGATGGCGTGCTGCTCAGAGAAGAAAAAGAAATACTAAAAGAGTATAATGTGGAAATGGGAAGAGATGAAGCTTTTAAAATCAAAGAAGAGAAGCTGCTGATATACAAGGCAATGAGTAAATCAAGTGAATACTTAAGCTTAAGCTATACAGTTTCCGATGCTGAGGGTAAGGAAATGAAACCGTCTTTACTGATAGACAGAGTAATGAAGATGTTTAAAAATCTTTCTTTAAAGAAAGATATATTAGATCAGCCGGATGGGGGCGCAATGGTGACCACTCCAAAGAGCACTCTAAAATACTTAATAGAACAGATACGCCATGGATTAGAAGGAGAACCAATACCTGAATTGTGGCAAAATGTGCACAACTGGTATGTTGATAAAGAAGAATACAAGGATGCATTAAGGCTTGCTTTTGAAGGGCTTTTTTACAATAACCAATTAGAAAAACTATCTTGGAATGACGTCAAAAACTTATACAATCAACCAATGGCATTAAGTGCTTCAAGGCTGGAAACTTTTGTATTGTGTCCATATGCTTATTTTTTACGGTATGGTATAAAAGCTGAAGAAAGAAAAATATATGACATTGCTGTAGCTGAAATAGGAGAGATATATCACCAAACCTTAATGGCTTTTTCAAAAAAAATGAGTAATGGTGAGGTAGATATAGAAGCATTAGAGCGGTATGAATGTGAAGAAATTATAAATCAAATTCTTGAAGACATAACCAATCATTATTTAGAAGGTATTTTAAAATCCAATAATAGGTATTTGTATAAAATTTTAAGAATAAGGAAGGTCTTGAAAAAAACTGCTTGGATGCTTGTTGAGCATTTGAAAAAAGGGACATTTAACGAATTTTACTACGAAGTAAGCTTTGGAAGGAAAGGGATATTTCCTCCTATACAAGTGATACTACCCAATGAAGAGACCGTATATATAGAAGGGCGAATTGACAGAATTGATGTACTTAATAAAGATGAAGAGTTATTTATTAAGATAATCGATTATAAATCCGGAGGTAAGCAGTTAGATTTAAATGAAGTGGTAAATGGTTTACAGTTACAGCTAATGGTTTATTTACAGGCAGCTTTGGAAGGGATACAAAGTAAAAAACTAGATAAAAATATTAAACCTGCGGGAATATTTTATTTTAAAATAGATAATCCTATGGTACCGATAGATTCGACTTTAGATGAAGAATCGCTTTTTAATACGGTAGAAAAACAAATTAGAAAAATGTTTAAAATGGATGGATTGGTACTGAAAGACAGCCGGTTGATAAAAGATTTGGATAAGGACATTCAAGGATACTCGGATATTATACCGGTTAATATTAAAAAGAATGGTGATATTGGAACTAAATCTAAGGTGCTGGGAGAAGAGGCGTTTCATCAAATCAGCGTATATACTGAAAAATTAGTAAAAAACATTTGTATGTCCATTACTCAGGGAAGCATCGACATTCAACCCAAAAAACTGAGTGGAAAAAGAACATCTTGTACTTTTTGTAAATATAAAACCATTTGTAATTTTGATACTTCTTTTCCCAATAACAAATATGAACGATGTAATAAAATTAAAACTGAAGATGTATTGACTGCTCAGTAGATTAAAAGTTGAGCAATCCCTATATTAAATTTCTAAAAGCTTGAATTGCATCAAATAAATTGTTAAAAAATTGACGATAAATCTATTGACTTTATGAAAAAAAGGAGTATTATAATATTAAGAATGTTAATTAATTAACGATTTGTGTTAAAACATAAGAAGTATATAAAAGATGAGGTTAAAATTAGAAAAGTTATGTCTATTGGCAAATCGAATACAGCATAAGAAAATACGTTAAAATGTTAACAATATAGTGAGATACAATTTTAATTAATGATATATT
>JAKSCF010000006.1 GCA_022360735.1 Clostridia bacterium | reverse complement strand
TTTTTCAGTTGAAGCCCTAGCAGTAATCTTTGATTACGTCGCAGGTCTCATACAGAAACTCTCCAATCCTTGATTGGCAAAGAGTTTTTCAGTTGAAGCCCTAACACAGAATCTCCGATTCTGCTGTAGGTCTCATACAGAAACTCTCCAACTTTTAGTTGGCTAAGAGTTTTTCAGTTAAATAGGTGACAGGTTACAAGTCACAGACAAAACCGCTGACTTATAACCTTGAGCACTTAGTCTACCTTTTCTATTATAAATATTTTACTAGCTCTACACAAGTATGTAATTGGTCAAAATTTTTTGAGGGCTGAGCAGTCGTTATTTTTTCATTGCTTTCATGGTATTTAGATAGCCTAGTTCAATATTCCTATGGATTTGTTTAGAATCGGAATAGAGGGTTTTACCTAGGTATTCTGTGGGTTCTATGGTAATGATTTCTACGTCTGAAGGGACGCTTATTTTTTTATCATCGTCTTTTTTGGGATATAGCAGGATTTCAATGATTTTTTTATAACCTTTGCTAATAAGCATATTGGTGGGAAGCTTGTTATAATATACCCCATCCAAATAATAATCCCCATTTAATTCTATGCTTTTAAACATTGGTAAATAGCAGCTTGCAAGAATAAAATCTTTAAGCTGCCCTTGGGGTATATCTTCCTTAAACAATTCTAAGCCTTTCTGGCGTTTTAAAGAGATAGTCACCAGACCAAAATCTTTTGGAGAGTTTCGGATAACAGACTCATCAACCACAGAATTAATTAGTTTTTGAATAGGGGATATGTCAATACCCTCAATGCCAAAGGCAGTGACCATTTCTTTTTTTAAGCCCACAGGGTCTTTGGATTTGAACTCATATGCGGCGAGTTTTTTAAATATTTCTGTGTCTGAATCACTAAAGAAAGACTTCTCGGCGTTTGTCCAAACCTCATGGGCCATATCATAATCATTTTGGATGATTAAGGCTGAACTAAGGGCACCTATAGAAGTGCCTACTGCACCTTTTATTTCTATGCCAAGCTCACTTAGGGCCTTCCAGGTACCAACCTGGTAGGCACCTTTGGTACCGCCGCCTTCCAATACAATTCCATACATCGTCATAAACCTTTCTTTCTATCCTAATCGTGTCTCAATTAAATCAGCCAAATCTTTTGCCAACACTTGAATCTCTGATTGATTTTTTCCTTCCAGCATGACTCTTACCAGCGGTTCTGTTCCGGATGGACGGATTAATACTCTGCCCTCTGAAGCCATTTTGTTTTCCAGTTCTTTTATAGCATCTACGATAACCTCATCTTTTTCATAACTATGTTTGTTGCCATTATGAACTTTTGCATTGATTAAAACTTGTGGATATATGGTTACTTCACCGGAAAGCTCTGAGAGCTTCTTGCCTGAAAGCTTTAATGCTTTAAGAAGCTGTAGTCCTGATAGTATGCCATCACCGGTTGTGGTGTGTTCTAAAAAGATAATGTGGCCGGATTGTTCTCCACCAATGATACTATCTTTTTCAAGCATTCTTTCAAGAACATATCGATCTCCAACTTTTGTAGTTTCTACATCGCAGTCAATATTCTCCAATGCTTTGTAGAATCCTATGTTACTCATAACCGTCGCTGTAACCAAATTGTTTTTGAGCTTATTTTCTTGTTTTAACATCTTTGAACATATATATATTATGACATCACCATCGATAATGTTTCCTTTTTCATCTACAGCAATTAATCGGTCAGCGTCACCATCAAAGGCCAAACCAATATGTGCTTGTTCTTCTATTACTTTTTTGGTTAAGTCCTGGGGATGGGTGGAGCCGCATTGAACATTGATGTTGATACCATCAGGCTGATTATGAATAGCGCAAACCGTAGCGCCTAGGGTTGTTAAGACTTTTTCAGCCGCTTGATAAGAAGCGCCATTTGCACAATCGATTACGATTTTTAGATCTTTAAATGTAATATCAATAGTAGAAGCTAGAAAAGATGTATATTGATCTAATGCATCCGTCATAGTGGCTTTCTTACCCAGGTCTTTTCCTATGGGTGCTGTTTGTATATTGATGTCATTTAAAATGATATTTTCAATTTCTTCTTCGATTGCATCATCCAGTTTATATCCGGCATGATTAAAAAACTTTATACCATTGTATTCATAGGGATTATGTGAAGCAGAGATGACAACACCTGCATCAGCTTGGTAATATTGAGTCAAGTAGGCTGCTGCAGGGGTAGGCATAATACCGATATCCAACACATCAGCACCAACTGAAAGGATACCGGCTTCTAAGGCAGCACCTAATAAATCTCCGGAGAGTCGAGTGTCTTTAGCAATGACTATTTTAGGGCGATGCTTTTCTTTTGTTAGGACAAAAGCACCGGCTCTTCCAAGTTTATATGCTAATTCAGGTGTAAGCTCAGAGTTGGCTACACCTCTTACCCCATCGGTTCCAAAAAGTTTTCCCATATATCTCACCTCATACATTTATATATATTATTTTTATTCCAATGAACCAAAACTGTTGAATGGTTTAGATAAAGACTTTTAAGCCCAACTTTATTAATATTCTACAAAATTTTATAGAATCCTTTTTTTATCTTTTTAAAATGACAATGTAGTATTTGGAAAATGAAGGGTGGGGGAGGGGGTATGAATACAATAGATGAGTCGGGCACTGAGACCCGACTACAGGAAAACCGACACGTGGGTGCCGGTTTGGAAATTCATATTTAAATTTTCTATACAACTGTACTTTCTGATTCTTCTTTATGTGTATTCCAAAGGCGATCGGCGGTTGATGCCCATTTACAAGAAGGGCCGACGCACTTAGCCGTTAAGGCTTCAACAGATTCTTCATCTATAGGCTGAGTAGATTTTGCTTGAGATGCTGCCACCATTTCTTTTAACATTAAAGGATTATCTAAAAGCGGGCAGGGCATCAAATGATTTTGATTAAATGGTTGCAATTCTTGATATTGTTTGAATAAATCGCATTGCAGAGCTTCAATTAAGCTGACATCATGAATATTAACGTTGGAGTAGTGTATAAAGGCACAAGGCTCTACATCACCATTGGCGTTAATATGAAAATAGTTTCGACCTCCTGCGACGCATCCGCTGACATATTCTCCATCGTTCCAAAAATCTAATAGAAATATGGAACGAGACATGCGTGATTCTCTGACTTTATAATACATTTCTTCTCTTTCTTCGGGAGAACATATTAAATCCAAGGCAGCATCTTTTCCGAGAGGCATATATGTAAAATACCAGCCGTAAAGGCAGCCTTTTTCTATCATTAGATCTATATATTCATCTGTTGAAACTGCGCTGATGTTTTTGCTGGTGTAGCAGGTTGAAAAACCGAAAAACACACCTTCTTTTTTAAGAAGGTCCATAGCATGAAGGGTAGCCTCAAAAGCACCATCACCTCTTCTTAAATCGGTTTCTTCTTTAAAACCTTCTATGCTGAAAGCCATTGTAAAATTACCTATTCTTGCTAATTCCTTGGCAAATTTTTCATCAACCAGGGTACCGTTTGTAAAAGCTAAAAAAATACAATCGTCATGCTTTTCAGCCAGCTTGATTAAATCAGCTTTTCTTACCAATGGTTCACCACCTGAGTATAAATAAGCGTAGATACCAAGTTCTTTACCTTCAGTGATTATACGATCGAGGGTATCGTAAGATAAAGAGTCCGCCTTATTATATTCCGCAGCCCAACAACCTGTACACTTTAGATTACACGCAGCAGTAGGGTCGATGAGGATGGCCCAAGGAATTTTACAATTATAGACTTTTTCGTTTTCTAACGCTTTAGATCTTCCCAATAAATAAGATTGTACCAAAAAATTACTTAACAATTTTTCTCTGCATTTTGGATTAATTTCCGTGAATAATCTGTCAATAATTTGGGAGGTAACACTTTCACTGTTACATAAACGCTCTTTGACCCATTTTAGAGCATTTTGATGACTCTCTTCTCGGCTAAGCTTTTGTAACCAACCAATTAATTTTGCAGCATTCTCTTGTGAATTTTTTTCGATGTACTTTAAACCTTCTTTTAAAGCCATTTTCGTTATTTTAGTTTTAATAATATTTTCCATATAGCATCTCCTTATTCTTACCATATAATATGATGCAAATCTTATTTTATGAGAAAAACTTAGTTTTAGAGCTTTATGAAAATGATTAAAGCGTTATTCTTTAGTTAGATTGATATTGACGTATCCTGATTCAATGTCTACAGTTTTAAACTCCTTGTCAGACTGCCATGTAACCCGGACTGAATGTTCACCCTCTTCTATTCCATTCAAATCCAACATGACTGAGATGTCTTCCTCTGATAATCTATTGATAGAACTTTCAATATCCTTAACTACAAATTTTATCGTGTTATTTTCTAAAAACTCGATTTCCAAATCCTCACGGAGACCTTGGATTTGTAAATCGTTTACATCATAAATCAATTCTTTTTCTATGATTTTTTCAATAAATACTTTTATTCTTGGTTGGTTAATTTCTGCTAGTTGAGCGCCTTCAGGTAAATTGACATTTAAATTAATATCTTGAGTTTCTGTCAATCCTTCTAACGAGACATCGTTAGCAGTAACCGAATTCACAGGTTCTATGACTTCTGTTGCACCCATTATATCTACTTTTGATGGTATGTGAATAATCGACACTAATTCGTAGCCTTCGGCAGGCGTACCGGATGTTTTAACATTTATTGGGACATTTTTGATTCGAAGTATAGGGACCGATACATCTATATAGGTTTCTTCCGTTGTAACACCTAATACTTCGTTATTATCAGCATCTACAATACTAAAGGGAAGGCTTTGACTGATGTCTACCTTTGAATTATTGAGATTAACTCTAGTGACAATTCTATCTACAGATTCAACAAAAGTTTCTGGACCGGAAACTGAGATTTCAGGCAAAGATACGATGGGAGTAGTGTGAATGTAACCATCTGCTGCTTTTCCTTCAAACTCTATTTCCACCGGCTTGGCTCTATTAACAATTTCATCAATTGTCACTTTTATTTGAAGTGGATTAATATCCTCCAGCTCTAAATTGGATGGAAGGTTAACGGCTACAGGGATACTGTTTTGGCCTTGCCCAAATCCTCTCATATCTGCGATAGCATTGATGTTTTCTGATGTTGTATTAATGATGTCGCTTCTTCTGCCTCTAACTTTAATATCCACTGAATAGTAATCTTGGCCCATAAGAACAAGCCCTGTCTGAGTTAGCTTTTCCATATTAACCAATTTTACTTCTACATTTTTTATTTCTTGAATGATCTCAGGATTGACTTCACCAATAACATACATCCATAAGGCAATGGCGGCAACAACAGATAGAATCTTTGTCATAATGTTACTTTTTTTATTGACGTTGCTTTTTTTGTTTTGAAAAAAATTGCTAAAATAACTCATGATTTTTGTCTCCATATCTTCTTAACCAAAGGCATAATGGTGTATCTTTGTTGAGCTTTATTCACATAAACATTCATTAAAATACGTTCTACAGATTTGATATCCAAGAATCTGGAAAGCTTGCCGTCAATAGAAATAGAAATTGCTCCCGTTTCTTCAGAAACAATGAGAGCTACCGCATCGGAATGTTCTGTAATACCTATGCCGGCCCTATGTCGTGTACCCAGTTCTTTACTTAGGTTTTTATTTTGTGAAAGAGGAAGGACACAGCCAGCAGCTAAAATATTTTTACCTCGTATGATAACAGCACCGTCATGCAAAGGTGCATTTGTGTTAAATATATTGAGAAGCAGTTGATCAGAAATTTCTGCATTTAGGGTAGTACCGGTTTCTATAACATCTCCAACAGCAGTTTCTCTTTCTATAATGATTAACGCACCGATGTTATGTTTGGTTAAATAGGAAACGGCACTAATAATAGATTCGGTAATTTCTTCTGCAACTTCTTTATCAATTTCTATAAAAGACCGAGTTAGGAATTTACCTCTGCCTAAATATTCTAAAGCCCTTCGTAATTCAGGCTGAAAAACGATGATTAGAGCGATGGTTCCTAAAGTCATGGTGTTTCTTAAAATCCAAAAAATAGCATGCAGCTGAAGCCAATAACTGACGCCGGTTATGATGATAATAAAAAGTAATCCTTTGACCAGTTGTTCAGCCCGTGTTTCACGGATAAATTCCAGTATTTTGAAAATAACAAAAGCGACAAAAGCAATATCAATAATGTCCGTAATTCTAATTTGAATAAATAAGTTTATAAATTCATCCACAGGAAACACCTCTTCAATAACTATAGCTAGTTTAATTGTAATACAAGTATAAATAGACTTTCAACTTTTTATATACGAAAATACAAAATTTTTTAATTTTTCTTTATGTATAGTTTGTGCTTAGAAAGAATTTTTAATAAATAATAATTATTTCTACAATATTTGTAATAATCCTCTTTTAAAAAGAAAAAATAAAGAGGGATACTAACAAATGATAGGAGGATTATAAACTTGACGTATGATCAAATAATAAAGTCTCATGTAGTCAACAACAATTCCAAGATTGTTTTAATGATTTTAGATGGATTAGGTGATTTGCCTCATCCGGATTATGGCAATAAAACCCCTTTAGAGTATGCTAAAACCCCTAACTTGGATCGCCTGGCAAAAGCATCGATTCTGGGAAGATGTTGTCCCATTTTTCCGGGGATAACACCGGGAAGTGGACCGGCTCACCTTGCTGTTTTTGGATACGATCCGATCAAAAATCAAATAGGCAGAGGGATATTAGAGGCTTCGGGATTATCCATGAAATTAAAATCAAATGAAGTGGCTGCAAGATCTAATTTTGCCAGCATGAATGATGAAGGCATTATTACAGACAGAAGGGCTGGGCGCATAGGGGATGATAAGGCAGATGCATTGTGTGAAGTATTATGTTCCATTAAAGAGATTGACGGGGTCAAAATAAAAATCAAACCGGGAAAAGAACACCGTTTTGTTACCGTTTTTTCTCCCACAGATAAAGAAATAGGTGCGTTAATAACGGATACGGATCCGCTTCATGAAGGCCACCCCATCAATAAAGCAGAAGGAAAGAATCCCGCATCAAAATATTTAGCAGAGATAATCAATAAATTCACAC
The DNA here is from genome assembly GCA_022360735.1 of Clostridia bacterium. The sequence continues at coordinate 1,204 of JAKSCF010000006.1, read as the reverse complement.
ATGAAGGCATAAAGCTGTTAAAAGATGAGTTTCCCGCCAATGCATTTTTAATGAGAGGGCTGTCTTCAAAGCCTAGGATATTATCCATAAAAAATAAATATAAGCTTGAAGCGGCAGCCATTGCAGCCTACCCCATGTATAGAGGGATAGCATCTTTACTGGGATTTACGGTTCTTGATCCATCGGAATCCATTGAGGGGTTATTTAACATTTATCATGACAGCTTCAATAAGTATGATTTCTTTTTTATTCATATTAAAGGGACGGATAAAGCAGGGGAAGATGGTGATTTTATATCTAAGACGGAATGTATTGAAAAAGCCGACAAGGCATTGCCGATATTATTGGATGAAAAACCAGATGTTCTGTGCATAACAGGGGATCATTCCACACCTGCATTGATGCACGCTCACAGTTGGCATCCTGTTCCTGTACTGGTTCATGGCAGATATAGCGGAGGGGATGATGCAAAGCGGTTAACTGAGAGAGAATGTATAAAAGGCGGGTTAGGCTATATGGAGAGCAAATATTTAATGGGTATACTGCTTGCCAATGCCGGCAGGCTTAAAAAATTTGGAGCATAGTTATAATAAAAAAACCTCAAGAGTATTTTCTTGAGGTTTACTAAACAGCTATTAAATTTTTTTCTACTCATATGTAGGTTCAATTAAACCGTATTGGCCGTGTTTTCTTTTATAGACTACATTTACTTCATCTGTCATAGCGTTGGTGAACACAAAGAAATTGTGTGCCAGAAGCTCCATTTGAAGTACAGCCTCATGTGGGCTCATCGGTTTAACATCGAAACGCTTGGTTCTCACAATCTTAAAATCTTCTTCTACCTCTTCATAATCTGGAATGTGATCGAACCGAATAGTCTCATGAATCTTATGTTTTTTCTCTAGTTTTGACTTAAATCTGGTGATTTGCATAGACAGTTTATCAACAACACCGTCGAGAGATACGTACATGTCATTGGACGATTCTTCTGCTCTGAACATGGTCCCATTGACCGTAAACATGGCTTCAATTATTTGCCTGTTTTTGATAACTTCTAGAATGACATGAATTTCGAGTTCATCCAACATGGCGGCTTTCTTGGTGCCATTGGCGCTTTGGTGCAGGATAAATCCAAGGAATTTAGACTAACTGAACAGGAAATGTTGAACGGGACTTACACTATGCGCTTTCTGGGGATTTTGTT
>JAKSCF010000007.1 GCA_022360735.1 Clostridia bacterium | reverse complement strand
CATATTTTATAGTTTATTACTTTTGGTTCTTGGTGTTATTGGTAAAGTTGTTGGCTGCGGCTGGGGCGCAAAGGTAACCGGCTTTGATAAGCGTCAAGCATTGCAAATTGGTATAGGAATGGTTCCAAGAGCCGAAGTCTCTTTGATTATTGCAAACTTAGGGTTACAGCTGGCTTTAATTAACCAAAAGGAATTTTCTTCAGCCATTGTATTGGTGATTGGAACGACACTGATTACGCCGCCATTACTAAAATGGTCTTTTAACAAAGAGATTGAGGCGAAAGGCCGGTCATAATAAATACCTTTTTAAAGGTAGGAAAAAGTATATGGATACAATAGTACTCAAATTAAATAAAGAAAATTACAACACATCCCTCGATGGCGCTTCAAAGATAATTAAAGCAGGAGGGATTGTTGCTTTTCCCACAGAAACGGTTTACGGGTTGGGAGCGAATGCTTTAGATGAAAATGCCATTCAGAAGATTTTTAAAGCCAAGGGCAGGCCTTCTGATAATCCGCTTATTGTTCATGTTGCGGAAGTAAGCGGATTGTATGATCTAACGGACGAAGTGCCCAACCATTGCCATAAGCTTATTGAAGCATTTTGGCCCGGACCTTTGACCATGATTTTTAAAAAAAATCACAAAGTGCCGACAGTAGTAACTGCAGGATTAGATACTGTGGCTGTTAGGATGCCTCAAAGCAAAGTGGCGCTTGAGCTTATTAAGCAATCAGGTGTACCTATTGCTGCACCAAGTGCCAATATTTCCGGCAAACCCAGTCCCACTAAAGCAGAGCATGTCATAGAAGATTTAATGGGACGAGTTGATGCAATCTTAGTAGGAGACGATTGTGAAGTAGGGATTGAATCTACAGTTATTGATCCTTTACAGCAGCCTCCTGTTTTGCTAAGACCAGGGGGTATATCCAAAGAGCAAATTGAAGCCGTTATCGGAAATATTGTATTAGACGAAAATATACAAAACAAAGAGAAAGTACCGAAGTCTCCAGGTATGAAATATACCCACTATGCACCTAAAGCACCGGTTGTTGTTTATAAAGGCGATGTAAACGATGTGATAAATGCGATCTGTAAAGCGAAAGCGGAAAAAGAAGATCAAGGAATGAAAGTAGGCATCTTAGCATCTGACGAAACACGTGATTTTTATTCGGGATGTGTTATTTCTGTAGGGAGCAGAAAGCAAATCAATTCGGTTGCCAAAGGGCTTTTTCATACATTAAGACTTTTTGATAAAGAAGAATTAGATATTATTTTAGCTGAATCCTTTGAAACTCACCTAATGGGACTTGCTGTTATGAACCGTATCATAAAATCCGCAGGATATAATGTGGTATATGTAGGAGGCGAATAAATATGAGTAAAATATTATTTGTTTGTACGAGAAATACCTGTCGAAGCCCTATGGCAGAAGGATTGCTTAAAAAGCTG
>JAKSCF010000427.1 GCA_022360735.1 Clostridia bacterium | reverse complement strand
GCTAAGACAGCTACAAGTACAGGGGCTGGAGTGCTAGACAATTTCACAACCATAACCAACAGTGATCCTACTACTAAAGGTACTTATTCTTTCGAACTAGGCACAAACTTCGAGCCTGGAAAAACCATTACCATTGGCGGAATAACCTTAACAGAAGGCGCAGCCGGTGATTTCATTGCAGGTGGCGATACAGATGCAACAGCAGCCAATATTGTGGCAGCATATAATTCTACAGCGCCTGCACCGCCATATGTGGCAAGTGTATCCGGTTCAACCATCACATTCACTGAAAAGACTGCATCAGGGGCTCCTTTAACGGTTACATCCACAAGTAATCCGGTTTTAGATACGGTCATCGCTACGACAACACCGGGGGATACGACTACAGGGATTAATAACCCTACCAGTACTTCTGACACAGGTAAACTGAGTAAACTAAAGATTCCTAAAATGTTGAATGGAGATCAACTGGAAACCTTTGCTATTGACAGCTCAGGTTTAGTGAGTGCTGTTTATGGCGGTACGACTTATTACCTTGGAAGAGTAGCCGTGTCCAAATTCAGCAATCCGGAAGGATTGGAAAAAGTGGGTAACAATTGTTATGTTGATACAGACAATTCAGGAGATATACAAGTCGGACAAGCGGGTAGAGACGGCTTTGGAACCATAAAATCAAGTACTGTAGAAATGTCCAATGTAGATTTGGCCAATGAATTTACAGAGATGATTATTACCAGCCGTGCATATTCTGCAAATTCAAGAACCATTACAACTTCTGATGAGATGCTTCAGGAATTATTAAATCTGAAACGATAGGTTGTTTTTCTTTTGGAGATAGAGTAAAATCTATCTCCAAATTCCATATAGCTGGTATCCTGTATAGGAACACAGTCTAGATAGATGGTAGATTGGAAATACCTTCAAAGGAGTAGTAATATGATTCAATTAACATCATTACAAGGAGAGAAATTTTTCCTTAGTGCAGATTTAATAGAACGTGTAGAGGAAATTCCTGATACAATGATCACGCTGGTCAACGGGAAGAAGCTAAGAGTCAGTGAAGATGCCGATACAGTCGTAGATAGATATATAGAATATAAGAGAAAAATAAATGGAGTAATGGAGGTAAGACATGAATAAAACAAATCCTGTTCCTTTTCTGGCTATTATAGCAGCTTTTGTACTCATTGGCGGAACCATTGCATTGGGCGGGAACGTAATGCTTTTCTTGAACTTGGGCTCTTTTATTATTACGATTGCAGGATCATTTTGTGCTTTGTTAACTACCTTTCCATTAGATGTATTGCTGGGTGCACCAAAAGCAGCCAGACAAGCTTTTGTTGAGCCGTCTCAGTCCAGAAAAGAATTGGTACTGCTGTTTTCTGATTTAGCAAGAAAGGCTCGTTCTGAGGGCTTGCTGGCCTTAGAAGATGAGCTGGCAGAAATCGATGATGAGTTTGTTGTAAAAGGTATGCAGATGGTCATAGACGGTGTGGAGCCTGAAAGCATTAAAGAAATATTAGAGTTTGAGCTTTATTCCATTCAAAAAAGACATAGTTATGGTCATGAAATATTTATGAAATGGGGAGAATATGCACCTGCATTTGGAATGGTAGGAACGCTGATTGGCTTAATTATCATGTTAAGCGATCTAACAGATGCAGCAGGTATCGGGATTGGTATGGCCACTGCATTGATTACCACTTTGTATGGGTCACTAGCTGCAAATATTATCTTTATCCCTATTGGAAATAAACTCCAAATCCAAACTGGAGAAGAAGTCTTTACCAAAGAAATGGTGATTGAAGGGGTTTTATCTATCCAATCAGGTGTTAACCCAAGAATTATAGAGGAAAAACTGATGACTTACCTGCCTCCCACCGACAGAAACAAAGAGGAGCAGGTAACAAAAAAGGTGAGTTAGATGCCCAGAAAACAATTTAACAAAGACTCTAAGGGAAGAGCGCCAACATGGGTTACAACATTTTCAGACCTCATGACATTATTGCTGACATTTTTTGTATTGTTGTTTTCTTTTTCAGAGCTGGATGCTGTAAAATTTAAAAATATGGCCATTGCATTACAGTCTGTTTTAATGGGAGAAACCAGTACAACTATTTTTGAAGATGAGCTTCCTGCAGACAACCCTATTCCTACGCCAATCCCTGCGCCGGATGTGTCGGAACTGGAAAGTGAAATAAGAGAAGTTTTTGAAAAGGTTAAGAACTATGTTGAGGAACACAATCTAAGTGCACAGGTTTCAGTCAAAGCAGATGCCAGAGGTGTAGTGATTGACATCAAAGAAAGGGTATTATTTGACTTAGGAAAAGCAGATATAAAGCCGGAAAGCAAAATCATCTTAGATAAATTATCCTTATTATTTGAAGAAATAGATAAAGATATTGTTATAGAAGGCCATACGGATAATCTTCCTATTAATACTTATCAATTTCCAACCAACTGGGAATTATCTACAACTCGTGCTGTTAATGTATTAAGATATTTTGTTGAGATAAAAGGTGCTGATCCTACTAGGATTAGTGCTACAGGATATGGAGAATACAGACCTTTAGAATCAAACGACACCTATGCAGGAAAAGCGGCAAATAGGAGAGTTAATATTCTTTTATTGGTGTATGATTCAGAGTATACGATATAGAACTATTCAAAAGGAGGCAGAAAGCAATGGCGGGACAAGACGTTGCGGTACCGGAAGAGCCTAAAAAGAAAAACCCTATTAAGCCCATTTTGATTATTTTATTAATCCTTGTTTTATTGGGCGGAGGCTTTGTAGGCTACGCATTTTTTACAAAAAGCTTTTTCTTTGAACCTAAAGATGCTGAGACTGCTGCAGAAGTAGAGTTGAAAGAAACCATGTTTTCGTTGGAAGGATTTATCGTTAATCTAAAAACCCAAAATTCTTCTAGGAGATATCTGAAAGTAACCCTTGCTTTAGGGTGTGTCAACAAAAGAGATGTTAAAAAGCTTGAAAATAAGCAGTATCAGATTAGAGATATTGTCATCACCACATTAAGAAGCAAAGATATTGAAATACTTTCTTCTGTAGAATATGAGGATAAGGTGAAAAATGAACTGGTTGAAAATATCAATACTTTGTTTGAGCCGGATATAGAAATGAATGTTTATTACACGGAATACATTATCCAATAGAAATGAGTGAGATATTTGGGAGCATATGATCTAATAATGAGCTGGCTTAAAATCATTGTAGCATTACCCATTGTACTGATATTGGCCTATATGTCTTTAAAGCTGAGCAGAAGCTATATGAACAACATGAAAAAAAACACCAATATTAAAGTCATCGAAACCGTTCCCATATATCATAAGGTTGCAATAAGTATTGTGAAAGTCGGTCAAAAATATTATGTTCTGGGAGTATCCGATCAAAATGTTAAGACCATATCAGAATTATCCGCAGAAGAAATAGAAGACATTCAAGAAGTACAAGAACCAAAATGGAAAACAGATCAACTTCCAAAATGGATTGAAAAAATAAAGGCTTATAAAGGAAGATAGGGGATAGGAATGAAAAACGCAGCTAAAGTCATGATTATACTAATAGTCTTGATCATTTTATCACCAACAATCGTATATGCAGAGAGTTTTCAGCTTCCTATTCCAAAGGTGGGTATAGAGGTTGGAGAAGCCGAGACACCTGAGGATTATGTCGACAGCATTAGAATCTTAATGTTACTAACCGTTTTGACTTTAGTACCGTCCATATTAATCTTAATGACTTCCTTTACAAGAATCGTCATTGTACTTTCTTTTACAAGAAATGCTATGGGGGCTCAACAGATACCTCCTAATCAAGTGCTGGTAGGTTTGGCGGTTATTTTGACCATCTTTATTATGAGGCCTGTATACACCGATGTTATCAGTCACGCAATTGACCCTTATTTAGAAGGACAGATTACCCAAGAAGAGGCCATTGAAATTGGATCCGAGCCCATTAAAAAATTTATGTTGAATCAAACAAGAGAAAAAGACTTAGCTTTGTTTTTTAATATATCCGAAGAAAAGCTGCCGGAGGACAGAATGGAAACGCCCTTTTCGGTACTGGTTCCGGCCTTTGTGATCAGCGAGCTAAAGACAGCATTTCAGATGGGCTTTATGATCTTTATGCCCTTTATTGTCATCGACTTGATTGTAGCGAGCATACTGATGTCCATGGGGATGTTTATGCTGCCCCCGGTAATGATCGCGCTGCCTTTCAAACTGCTTCTTTTTGTAATGGTAGATGGATGGCACTTATTGGTTAAATCTCTTGTTGAAAGCTTTGTGTAGGTGATGATTTATGAGTCAATCAATGGTTATAGGAATTGCAAGGGATGCGGTTTTAACCGTTCTGTATGTTGCGGGACCGGTTATGGCTGTGGCCTTAGTGGTAGGACTGATCATCAGCGTTTTACAAGCTACCACTCAAGTTCAAGAGCAGACCCTGACATTTGTCCCTAAGATTGTTGCGGTATTTGTGTTTATCCTATTGATGCTGCCTTTCTTTTTGGCAAAGCTGCAGGCTTTTGCAGAAGAAATGTTTAATAATATTGCAAACGTATTAAGGTAATCGTCATGACTAT
>JAKSCF010000008.1 GCA_022360735.1 Clostridia bacterium | reverse complement strand
TCCATATAATAAGTGCTAAGAGCATAGCTACTGCTATAAGTTCAATATGATTTATGGTTAAGTCCAAAATTTTATCTATATTTTTAATAAAATATTTGTATGTTGACATTGAATCACTCCCCGTCTATATTGGTTTCGTATTCCTCACCAACATGAGATTTTATCATATCAAAAGTGACAGTGCCGCAATATTCTTTATTCTCATCTAGGACGGGTAAAGCCTTTACGTCATTTTGAAGCATTTCAATCATGGCTTCTTTAAATGTTGTATTTAAATCTATGACTGCTGCATATTTTCGTACATACTTATCCCATTTTTCCAAGTGATTTTGCCCAACAATGCGTTTTATATTGATATAGCCTTGTAATTTTTTCTTGTTATCTAATACAACGGCGTATTTTTCATTGTCTTTATAATACTTTTTGATAACATCAGAATCTGTATCCAGTACAATAGTCGGTACATCATCTTGTACAATTTTATCTACGTGAAGCAAATTAAGGACTTTTAATGCACGGTCAGCTCCTACAAATTCTTCCACAAACTCATTGGCGGGTGAAAACAATATATTTTCAGGAGTATCAAATTGAATCAATTGTCCATCACACATAATTGCAATTTTGTCACCCATTTTGATAGCTTCATCAATGTCATGAGTTACAAAACATATAGTTTTTTTCATTTTTCTTTGCAGTTTTAAAAATTCATTTTGAAGTTGATTCCTTGTAATAGGATCAACAGCACCAAAAGGCTCATCCATTAGCATAACTGGTGGATCAACTGCCATGGCTCTAGCAACTCCAACTCTCTGTTTTTGTCCACCTGATAGTTGTCCGGGATATTTATACATGTTTTCCTTTGGGTCAAGCTCTACAACATTCAATAATTCTCTTACACGGTTTTTAATTTTTTCTTCTTTCCACTTTTTTAATCGAGGTGTTGTAGCAATATTTTCATACACTGTATAATGCGGAAATAGACCGATTTTTTGAATAACATACCCAATATTAAGGCGAAGCTCATCTGGATTTTGTTCAATAACATTTTTTTGATTAATATATATTTCCCCTTCACTAGGTTCAATGATTCGATTAATCATTTTCATAGTCGTAGTCTTACCACATCCTGAGGGCCCTACAAAAACACATATTTCTCCTTCTTTAATATGTAGATTCAAGTTTGAAACAGCTGGCCGTTCCATGCTTTTATAATACTTACTTACATTCTTTATTTCTATCAAACGAATTTCACCTCCCTTACACGTCAAAACAATTAATTGGCACTCTTATATTTTTTTCCAGGTTGCTAATACTGGGCAATTGTATCATATTCTTTCTTCAAAGTCAAAAAAAACCGTCACTAGTTTTGTAATATATATTATAACCTTACAACCTTAAAATCGCTGGAGTAGATCTACTCCAGCGTTTGCATATTATTAGTACTTTTTAAGATAT
>JAKSCF010000009.1 GCA_022360735.1 Clostridia bacterium | reverse complement strand
TAAATGCGTATGAGTTTCTTTGAAGCAGTAATACAATGCTGCCAGTGCAGCAATCAAGAATAAAACAAATTGAAACCGGATATCAGGGGTATAATAAGTACCGCTGATGCCGTAATAAAGCTTTAACAGATAGTATTTTAATTGGGTTGCTTTTTCAAATAAAGATTGAGTAACACCCAAATCTGACCCGTATGACCCGTAATCGGATAGATAGTCAGCATTAAAAGATAAGCTAATAGCAATAAATGCCGAAGCAAAAATACTTAGCAAAACAATATATAATAACGGTAGCTTTATGGTTTTTTTTCTAAAGAAAAATTGATAACCATATAACAATCCAAAGGGGATAGCAATAATAAAGCTATTAGGATGCATCCCAATGCTGATACCCATTAGAATACCGGTGATCATAACATGTTTAAGGGATAAATCGTCAAGATGAACCATATTAATGGTTATGGCTGTCATAAATATAAACAGCAGAATGATTTCTTGACGAGCAAAATGTGACGCATAAATAAATTGAATATCCAACGCAAGTATGACAACGGATATCACCGACAGCCAAAGAGAATGAAATAATTGGTGTATTAATTTATAAAAGACCAATAATGTTAAAACACCAAAAATTAAAGAGATAAAACGCATATTAAAAATGGTATACCCCAGGGTATGAATGACGGTTGCTTGTATGGTGTGAAAAAATATTTTTATGGCATGAGGGTTTCTGGGATACAAATCAAAAAAACTTTCGGTAGTTGAAAAAGTTCGTTTTTCCAAGATATCTCTGCTTAAACCACTCAGCCAGGATTCATCTGAATGGACAAATGGAAATTCGGTGAGAAAAATACTGTTGAGCACCAGATAGAGCAGTAAGAATATATAAATAAGATATTTACAAAGCTTATTATATTCAGTCATTGAATATCCTCCGTTGATTTGAAGACGTTATTCTTACTGATAGTATAGCATGATTTGAATAAATTAATTTCAAAATTTTGTTTAATAAAAGATTATAAGCTAATTAGAAAGAAAGGAGGGTGACTATGATAAAGAAAAAAGCAATATTGGTTGTGTTAATGCTGGTATGTGTTCTAAGTTTATCAGCTTGCGGCGGCTATGATTTTGAAGAAACAGGAACAGAAATCATATTAGCAGAGACGGCTCTTGATATGATGGATGATGAAGAGGTTGTTTTAGTCGATGCACAAAAGAACAGCACTTATATGAAACAGCATATTCAAGGAGCTGTGAATATTGAAAGAAGTGATATTGTAGTATCAGAGCCTTTTCCAAATATGTTAGCCCCTAAAAAAGATATTGAAAAGATATTGGGTAAAGCAGGTATATCCAATGACTCCACCGTTATTATTTATGATAACAATAACAATATGGATGCTGCAAGGCTTTGGTGGACAATGAAATTCTATGGTCATGATTCAGTGAAAGTGATCAGTGGAGGATTCAACGCATTGATAGAGAAAGGTGCTGATACCGCTGAAGGAGATGAGACCAGATCATCTGCAAAATATACGATTAATGAATCCAATGACCAAATGATTGCCACTTTAGATGATGTAATGGCTCAAATTAACAACCCTAAAGATAACGTTAAACTTTTAGATGTAAGAAGTACTGAAGAATTTGAAGAGGGGACTATTCCCACATCTATTCATATTGACTACATTACCAACAATTATGAAGATGGCACCTATCGCAATGTCCAGGATATTCAAATTAAATATGTGGAACAAGATATAAAGCCCGAGGATACAATTATTATGTATTGTAAGACTTCTATAAGAGCTGCTCAGACCTATTTAGCGTTGTACAATGCAGGTTACAGGGATTTAAAACTATATGATGGTGCATGGATAGAATACAGTTCTGATCCATCATTGCCGGTACAATACCCTGATGGTGAAGCACCGGTTAAACCGAATATACAAGATCAGTCATAAGAAAATATAGTCTCATTGGATTTAGCTATCGTAATTTCTAATACAACATCGAAATAACCAGTGATAAAAGAGTGCTAAATCAATGATATAATGTCCATAAGTTATTATGTTAAAAAAATAACAAGAATGGGGAGGAGTTTTTTAATGTTATTTGAAAAGAAAAAACTTTTAGCTTTATTACTTGCTTTGGTATTAGTCTTTTCTTTAGCAGCTTGTGGAGGAGGCGCAGAAGAACCGGCAGAAGAGCCTGCAGGAGCTGAAGAGCCTGCAGAAGAGCCGGTTGAAGAAGTGGATGTAGTGGAAGAAGCAGCATTAGCATTCTTTGATGAACTTCCAGGTCTAATTGTGCCTGCAGAAGATGTTATAGCAAAGATCAATGAAGGAGAAGAATTATTCCTATTGGATATAAGAAAAGCAGAAGATTACGCTGCAGGTCATTTAGTGGACTCAATTAATGCACCATGGGGAACCAGCAGTTTAGTAGACAACCTTGACAGCATTCCTATGGATGAGACTGTATATGTATATTGTTATACAGGTCAAACAGCAGGTCAGACTGTTGGATTAATGAAAATTGCCGGTTTCGATTCCAAATCTATCAAATATGGATTTAAGCTTGGAATCAGCAAAGTAGAAGGATATGAAGCGCTTATCACTACAGATGTTAAAGAGTTTGATGAGCCTCAAGGTTCTGAATTAGACCCTGAACTCAAGGCTATGATTGCAGACTATTTCAGCAATATGAATGCAACTTATGGCAGCAATATCATTCCTGCAGAAAAACTAAAAGAAGCGTTAGATGCAGAAGACGATAGCTATTTCTTAGTATCTATAAGACAAGCAGATGCTTATGCAGAAGGACATATACCTGGAGCTATTAACATTCCGTTTCAACCTGGTATGCAAGAAAGCTTTGGTGACTTGCCAAAAGATAAAACCATCGTTATTTATTGCTACAGTGGTCAAACCGCCGGTCAAACAGTAGGTGGATTAAGAGTATTGGGTTATGATGCTATTTCTCTAAAATCCGGAATGGGAACACCTGTAACAGATCCTAGCGGATGGGCAAATGAAGGATTTGAAGTGGTTCAATAAAAAATAAATTAATCCTTGTGCAACAAGGATCGGATAATACTTGATATTAACCTATTCATTTCATAATAGCTGGTATTCTATACAGGATACCAACTAAAGGGCAGGCCAATGGCCTGTCCTCTCCCTTTTTTTTAATAATTTCGTATGTCTTTTTCTAATATGATATAATAGAATACGCATTGCATTTTGCGCTGATAATACTAAAAAAGAAGGTAATTCCATGCATATATATGAAGGTAAAATAATATTAGAGGATAAGATTGGATCAAGTGACCTTATAAAAGACTATAATCATTCAAAATCAGTATACGAAGTTATCAGAATTATTAATGGCAAACCTTTATTTCTAAAGGATCATTTAAAAAGACTCTATGCCTCATGTGATAAAAAAGAAATTCATATTAATGAAAAAAATAACCATTTAATTCAAAAAATTGAAAAAGTCATTACAATAAATGACTATAAAAATAAAAATATAAAAATTCAATTAGTAGAAATGAATCAAAAAGCAATTGTGATAATTGGTTTTATAAAAAGCAGCTACATTGAGGAATCTTTTCGGCTAAAGGGTATCCATACAATTTTGTATAAAGGAGATCGACTGGATCCAAATGTAAAGCAACAAGACGATTTATTCAGAAAAATAATTGCACATTCTTTAAATGAATTTCAAGCAACGGAGGCATTACTGGTAAATAAAGATAATGAGATTACAGAAGGCAGTCGTTCTAATGTTTTCTTTGTCAAAGAAAATAAAATATATACGGCACCCAGCAGAATGGTATTAAAAGGGATTACCAGAGAAAAAGTTTTCGCCATTTGCAAACAACAAAATATCGATTTGATGGAAATACCCGTTAACACGGAAAAACTAAATAACTATGATGCGGTTTTTCTTACGGGTACTTCTATAGATATCCTTCCGGTAGCAAGCATCAACCAGTATTTGTTCCAATCCATACATAATCATATTGTTGAAAAGATACAAAATGAATACAATCGATGTAAAGAGATGTATCTAAATAATATTTTATAAACTATTCCTCAAGAAATCCCCTTATTTCATTATAAAAGGATAAATGAGTTGAATCCATCTCACCCCTGGGAAAGGGAAGGGTGTTATCAATAACATATTTGGTTGAATCCGGAGGCAAACCCATAATAACGATTTTCGTAGAAAGCTTTATGGCTTCTTTGATATCATGAGTGACAAAAATAATAGTGGATTTAATTTTCTTCCATATCTCATGAAGCAGTCCTTGAAGAGACTCACGTGTTAAGGCATCCAAGCTGCTAAAAGGTTCATCCATTAGAAGGACAATGGGTTCCAGTGCCAATGCTCTTGCTAAAGCTACGCGTTGTTTCATCCCTCCGGAAAGCTGATGAGGATAATAATGATGATAGTCTCTTAAGCCAACCAT
>JAKSCF010000657.1 GCA_022360735.1 Clostridia bacterium | reverse complement strand
TGCCGATTAGATGAGAAAAATGGGTTTTGGGAAGAATGTGTTTTTACCGATGACTTCCTTGAAGATCGTACCATAAAGAATGCACCCGAAAAATGCTCATTTGATAAGGAGGGGAAATAATGGAAATAAATGCTCCTCGTAAATATGTCGTTGATAATTTGAAGTATGCCTTGAGTCCTTCATCCATTGCAGTAGTTGGAGCATCACGTTATGATGGAAAAGTTGGCTATAAGGTTATAGAAGGTTTAAACAAATGGGGTTATAAAGGGACCATTTACCCGGTAAATCCCAGAGCAGAAAAAGTACATGGCTTAAAAGCTTATAAAACCATTACGGATATACCCGGTCCTGTAGATTTGGTATTTGTCGCTGTGCCGGCTCACTTGGTAAAAATGGTATTGGAACATGCGGTGGCTAAAAAAGCAAAGATTGCAGTAATTGCAACCAGTGCATTTAAAGAAATTGGCAGAGGTCAATTGCAAGATGAATTAACCCAGTATTGTCGGGATAGTAAGCTTCCGTTAATTGGACCTAACCTTGTTGGAATGGGAAGTCCTTACCTAAACTTCAATTGCGGTTTTATTCCTTATCTCCCTGTTGAAGGTCCAGTGGCTATGATTTCACAGTCAGGAGCCAATCTTCTGGCAGCACTTGGAACTTCTCAAATGTTAAACTTTGGTATGAGTTTTTTCGTTGGGCTTGGAAATAAGGCGGATGTTGACTTTTCAGAATTTATAGCTTATGGTGCACAAGACCCTAATACCAATTGCATTTCCACCTATATTGAAGGTATGGACTGCCCCGAAGCTTATATAAAGGCTTGTAACAGTGTCGTACCTAAAAAGCCGGTAGTTGCCATCAAAGTCGGTGGATCACAGATTGGGGTAAAAGCTGCTTTTGCTCATACTGCATCAGAAAACCAAGGAACCAATGATGCCCTCTACGATGAGGTGTTTGAAAAAGCCGGAGCGATTAGAGCGACTACATGGCAGGAGTTTTTAGATATTTCATTAGCGTTAGGCTTACAGCCGCCCCTTAAGAGTGACAATGTTGTTATGATCACAAATGGCGGCGGGTCAGGACTATTATCTTGTGACCATTTTGAAAGAATAGGCATGCCCATGCGTGAGCTAAAGGATATTTCTCCACAACTGGTCAATAGGATAAGAGCTTACATGCCAATGTTTGGTTCGCCGTTAAATCCTGTTGACATTGCGGGAACAGCAAGTCCTAAGAACTATAAAGGTGCCATCACACAGGCGGTGCGGGATCCAAATGTAGATGCTATATATGGATCGATTTGTCCCACTTCTGTAACTGACGTGGCTGCAGTTACAGATATATACATTGACATTTATGATACTTACAAACATCTTGGTAAGCCGTTTGTTATGGAAGCTCAAGGCGGAGAAGAGTGTAATGACGCTATTATGAAGCTCAGAAAACATGGAATACCGGCGTATTCAACTCCGGAGCAAGCTGTCAATGCCATAGCAGCCCTCAGAAAGTATGGGAAGATTAGAGAAAAATTTAATAAATAAAGTAAGGTGACAATCTAATAGGCTGAGTTTAGGCTGTAAAGAAGGGATTTTGGGTGCATCCCTTCTTTATATTTTATAAATAAATAGTTTGAAAGAAATAAGAAAGGGTATAAATATTTTAGGTGAAATCTGGAAAGTGTAGAACTCATATGGCATACTATCTAGTAAATATTGAAAAGTTTAAGGAGATTTATTATGAACATTACCATGAGCAATGTGCTATTTGCATTTGGCCTTACATTATTTGCGGGGTTGTCTACAGGAATAGGGAGTGCATTGGCGTTTTATACCAAACAGACGAATAAGAAGTTTCTGTCTTGGTCATTAGGTTTTTCAGCAGGGGTTATGATTTATGTTTCCATGATAGAGATATTTGTAAAGGCAAGAGATTCTTTAGAAATTGTTTATGGTCCAACAAAGGGATACTGGTTTACGACCATAGCTTTTTTTGCAGGAATCGCTTTAATAGGAGGCATTGATAAATTTATTCCCAGTAATCAGAATCCACATGAAATTCATGATGTGAAAGAAATGAAAACAGGTACAGTAAACGATCCTGCGTTAATGAGAATGGGATTATTTTCTGCACTTGCCATCGCTATTCATAATTTTCCGGAAGGATTAGCAACCTTTATTGGGGCTCTACAAGATCCAACTTTAGGGGTCAGCATAGCGGTGGCCATTGCTATTCATAACATTCCTGAAGGTATTGCAGTTTCTGTCCCTATTTATTTTGCTACCGGAAATCGAAAAAAAGCGTTTACATATTCTTTTCTTTCAGGATTATCTGAGCCTGTAGGGGCTTTATTAGGATATTTTGTACTGATGCAATTTTTTAATGATGCACTGTTTGGTTTATTATTTGCGGGTGTTGCAGGAATAATGGTGTATATTTCCTTAGATGAGCTGCTGCCAACTGCTGAGAAGTATGGGGAACACCATATTGCAATCTACGGACTTATTTTTGGAATGGCAGTAATGGCTTTGAGCTTATTAATGTTTGCATGATAAAGAGGCACAACTGAATCATAAGAAAATAAACAAAAACGTGTTTTTTAAATCACGTTTTTTTTATTGGTAAAACGAATGTATAGAAATGAAAATAAAATTGTCATATTGAAAGAAAAAATGCCATCTCATATTGACTGTGGACAAAATATGGTGATATAATTATTATCGTGGAAGAAAAATTATCATCATTTAAAAATTGATTAAATAATTATGATAGGAGCGTGCAAAAATGAAAAAATATGTGGCGGAACCTTTTAAGATTAAAATGGTAGAACCAATCCGAATGACTACAAGAGAAGAAAGAGAACAAAAGTTAAAAGAAGCGAATTATAATGTATTTGCCTTAAAATCTGATGATGTCTATATAGACTTCATGACAGACAGCGGAACAGGTGCTTTAAGTGATGATCAATGGGCAGGTATGATGAAAGGTGATGAATCTTACGCCGGAGCAAGAGGTTACTTTAAAGTAGAAAAAGCAATACAAGACATCATCGGATATGAGTTTGTACAGCCGGTACATCAAGGAAGAGCAGCTGAGCAAGTATTATTCCCTAATCTATTGAAAAAGGGACAATATTGTATTTCCAATATGCACTTTGATACGACTAGAGGCCATGTTGATTTATTGGGAGCAAAGCCGGTGGATGTGGTTGTAGAAGAAGCTAAAGACACCGTATCTTTTGCACCTTTTAAAGGCAACATGGACCTTGAAAGAATGGAAAAATTCATCCAAGAAGTAGGTAAGGAAAACATTGGCCTTATCATCATGACCATTACCAACAATAGCGCAGGGGGACAGCCGGTTTCTATGAAAAACATAAAAGAAACCAGAGCTATGGCTGATAAATACGGTATTAAAATGATTATTGATG
>JAKSCF010000118.1 GCA_022360735.1 Clostridia bacterium | reverse complement strand
CGGTTCTTTTAGTAAGCATTTTAGGCTTTTTAATTAATCAGCATTTAGAGAAAGTCTTTTTTAATGAAGTTAAAGACAAAAGTGAGTGTATCACTGAGCTGATAGAGAATATAGTCAGTGTAAGAAACGATTTGCTTATAGAAAAAGTTCAAACAGACTTGCATTTTGCTTTTAAATCCCTAGACAGCTTAGGTGAAATAAGAATAGACGAATCACACCAAATTCAAGTCGGACACTATAACGTACCCTCTTTATATGCAGGAACTGCTAATTTAACTGTTAATTCTATATTGGTAGATGATATACAAGCATCAACAAGAGCAAAGGCTACGGTTTTTTTACATAAAGACAATAAACTGATAAGATGTACGACCAATCTGCTTATTAACGGTGAAAAAGCTAGGGGAACTTATCTTAGTAGTAACTGTGAAATATATAAAAATATTATAAATAACAAACCTTATTACGGGAAAGCATTTGTTAAAGGGGATTGGTGTATTACCGGTTATGAACCAATAGTAGATAAGACGGGAAAAGTGGTGGGTGCTATTGCATTAGGCTATGAAGAATTAAATCCTTATTTAGAAAAAACATTAAGTAATATTAAGGTTGGACAAACAGGTTATGTATATATTATGAATTCAGAAGGAGATGTATTGGTACATCCGGATATTAAAGGAAGTAATATAAAAGACTTAGATTTTTCTAAAAAAATTATTAAAAATAAAGATGGAATTATAGAATACAGATTTAATGGGGCTAATAAATTTGCCGCTTATCGATATTTTGAACCTTGGGATTGGTATATTGTCGCAACTGCTAAATCCGATGACTTAATGTCATCTTCTCAAACAATTGTTTATACCACATTGATTGCAGGTCTTATCACGATATTAATAGGCTCAATCTTTGCATTTCTTTTAGTTAATAAATTGGTTCAACCATTTAATAAGTTAAAGAGTTGTATGGAAATAGCAAGTACTGGAGATTTATCTGTTTATTCTGATATAAACAGTACCGATGAAATAGGAATATTATCCAATAGCTTTAATCATATGGTTAAAGAAAATAAAAGATTATTAGAAGAAGTTATTAAATACAATCAGTTAAAGACGAATTTTTTTTCTAATATTTCACATGAATTAAGAACACCCATAAACATTATATTTTCATCCACTCAACTCATTTATTCATATATCAGTGACCAACACCATGCGATGGATGCAGCTAAATTAAATAAACATATTCGTATCATCAAGCAAAACGGTTATAGATTGTTAAGATTGGTCGATAATTCAATTGACATTACTAAAATTGATTCAGGATTTATGAATTTGGATTTTAAAAACCATAATATCGTAGATGTGGTTGAAAATATAACTTTATCTACTGTTGAATATGTGGAGAGCAAGTCAAGAACCATTTTGTTTGACACGGATATAGAAGAAGCATACATAGCTTGCGATGCGGAAAAGATTGAAAGAATTATGTTGAATCTAATTTCAAATGCCGTAAAATTTACTGAGCATGGAGATAATATAGTGGTTAGATTGCAGAATAAAGATGATCGAGTTTTAATTTCAGTGAAAGATACAGGTATTGGCATTGCAGAAAATAAACAACACGACATTTTTGAAAGGTTTAAACAAGTAGAATCTCTGCTGAATAAGAAACAGAAAGGAAGTGGAATTGGTTTATCCCTTGTAAAATCTTTAGTGGAAATGCATGACGGCAAAATATCTGTAATCAGTCAATACGGTGAAGGAACAGAGTTTATCATTGAACTTCCTATTAAGCTCGTTGCAGAAGACAATCAACCAGAATCGACGGATGATCATTCACACCAAATGAACATAGAAAAAATTGAGATAGAGCTTTCAGACATATACGAGTAAAAAGATAACAAATATTGTTCGTTTTATATTGGATGATTCACTAAAAATGGTTCAAGAAAATATAAAAGCATACAAATTTCAATGCTTTAATTTACTTTTCATTGGAATAGTTTTTGCTAGTAATATCTGGTAACGAGTATATAGAAATGGAGGATAGGTTATGACTTGGTTACCTTTTATTTGTCTTGGCATAGGAATATTAATCGGTTTTAGCAAATTAATTAACCATATATTAAAACCTTTAGATTTTATAACAAATGGCAGTCTCATTGTTTTAATGTGGACCATAGGCGCCAAGGTTGGAACTAATGATGCTTTAGTTTCTAGTATCGGCTGGGTCAGCTTTAGGTGTGTGGTGATTGCCTTCTTTGCAATTTTTTTCAGTGTTCTATTTATTTTTATATTAGAAAAAACATTTCTTCCCTTAGAAGAAGTTCGTAAAAAACTAACGCATCAAAACATTCAAAATGATAAAGCAGCTTTGGATGAAGATAAAAAAAGCACTTCCTCTCTTGTATGGATAATCCCCGGAAGTATTATATCAGGTGTTGTTATGGGTTACTTATGGATACCCGACAGACTGGTTTTTTTAATAGGTTATGGTTTAACCGGTTCGTTAATCATCCTCTATATAAGCATTGGGATTAGTCTTTCAACCAACCTAGCCGTTTTTCAATATGTAAAGCTGTTGGGATGGAAGGTTGTATTCATTTCAATTGCAATTTTTATTGGAAGCTTAATGGGAGGTATAATTTCAGGTATTTTTTTAAAGATACCCAGCTATATTGCAACGATATCCGCATGCGGCATGAGTTATTACAGTGTTACAAGTGCCTATATGACACAAGTATATGGTATTGAAGCAGGCGTATACGGATTCATTGTTAATGTTGTAAGAGAATTTCTAACGGTTTTGTTATTACCCCTTATGATTAGAATTAGCAAAGGAAGTCCAATTGCAGGAGGTGCTGCAGGAAGTATGGATACAATGTTAGCGCCTGTTACCAAATTTGTCGGTTCTGAACTGGGCTTAGTTGCGCTCATAACGGGTACAATACTTACCATTGCAGTTCCGCTTATATTACCTATTCTTACTCATATTTTTGTTATATAATAATGATATGTATAAGCTGTAAATTGGAATAGGGGGGAAGTCAATGAGAAATGTAGTGGTTGCTGCTATACAAATGTCTTGTAGTACTGAAACCGAAGAAAATATTGAGAATGCTGAAAAATTAATTAGAGAAGCTGCATCCAGAGGCGGTCAAATTATATTAATTCAAGAATTATTTGAAAACATCTATTTTTGCCAAGATATTGATGATGATTATTTTGAATTGGCACATGAAGTTGAAAATCACCCTATGCTGAACAGCATGTCATCACTTGCAAAAGAATTGAATGTGGTTTTACCTATCAGCTTTTTTGAAAAAGCCAACAAGGTCTATTTTAATTCTCTGATGGTCATTGATGCAGATGGCTCTCAATTGGGTGTTTACAGAAAAACACATATACCCGATAATCCCGGATACTATGAAAAATACTATTTTTCTCCCGGAAACACCGGTTTTAAGGTATGGGATACAAAATATGCTAAGATTGGTATAGGTATCTGTTGGGATCAGTGGTTTCCTGAGTCAGCTCGATGTATGGCATTAATGGGTGCTGAAATGCTGTTTTATCCAACAGCCATTGGATCAGAACCATCTAATCCCCAGGAAGATACTTCTTTTCATTGGCAAATGTGTATGCGAGGCCATGCTGCCTCTAACGTAATGCCTGTCATAGCAGCCAACCGTATAGGAACCGAAAAAGGTAAAATGACCGAA
Organism: Clostridia bacterium; assembly: GCA_022360735.1. Next base: position 249 of record JAKSCF010000118.1, on the reverse strand, counting down.
ATTTCTTTTTACGGAAAATCTTTTATTGCAGGCAATCAGGGAAATATTATTGCAGAAGCAGATTTAAGGGAAGAAACCATTATACTGGCTGAGTTTGACTTAGATCAATTAGAAAGAGAACGCCAAGAATCCGTATTGTTTAGAGACAGAAGACCCGAGCATTACAAAACGATACTTACTTTAGATGGACGAAGCAAGTAAAGGAGATGCCAATAAATGAAAATTATTAATAGCAATAAAATTGATTTG
>JAKSCF010000286.1 GCA_022360735.1 Clostridia bacterium | reverse complement strand
GTACTGCTAATGCCAAGAAAGTCATGGATATGGTAAGAGCCGGAACTGCTGATTATCACTTCATCGAGATCATGGGCTGCAGCGGTGGTTGTGTCTGCGGTGGCGGTCAACCTCATGTAGATGCTAAAACACTCATGGATATCGATATCAGAGTAGAAAGAGCAAAAGCTCTATATGAAGAAGATCTGGTATTACCTGAAAGAAAATCTCATAAGAACAGCCAAGTAATGAAGCTTTATGAAGATTTCCTTGAAGAACCTAATGGACATAGATCCCACAGATTACTTCATACCCATTATACAAAGAGAGAGCTGTATCCAATTAAAAAGTAATCTAAAGCATTGAATAGACCCTTAATACTCCCGTCATAATTATGGCGGGAGTTTATGTATAACTGATTCATAGTATGGAAACCCTGACTGTATTCTTTATATGTTATAAGAAATAATTTATGATGTACAATATATCATGTATAATATTTAAAATATGTTACATGATTTCATACTCAGGTTTTAAAAAAAAATGGTTTTGGTATTGAACCGGAAAATAATACATTATATAATAGAGCTTAACCCATATTATTCACGGAAACTACTAAAAAGGTACAAGTATTTTGGAATTTTTTGATTCTATAATTTTTTTGCTGTACTTGGTTAGTACAGTAGAAAAATTATGGGAGCAAGAAAACCAAAAGACGCAGTAAATTTTTGTAGTTTATCGTGGATCATCTGGGTTTGATATATTCATTGGCTAAATAAAAAATAAAATAATGATATAAGGAGGGAACTGAATTGGCGAAAGTAAAAATTACAGAAACCATACTAAGAGATGCCCACCAGTCCCTAATTGCAACCAGAATGCGAACAGAGGATATGGTGCCTATATTGGAGAAACTTGATCAAGTAGGCTATAACGCACTGGAAATGTGGGGTGGAGCAACTTATGACGCTTGCTTAAGATTTCTCAATGAAGATCCTTGGGAAAGACTTAGAACAATCAGAAAGCGAGTAAAAAACACCAAGCTGCAAATGCTTTTGAGAGGACAAAATATCCTTGGATATAAGCATTATGCGGATGATGTTGTAGAAGAGTTTGTAAAAAGAGCAGTAGAAAATGGTATTGATATCATTAGAATATTTGATGCACTGAATGATACCAGAAACCTTCAGAAGGCCATAGAATCTACTAAAAAGGCTGGGGGCCATGCTCAAGGGACTATTTCATACACCATCAGTCCTGTTCATACGAATGATGCTTTTATTGATTTAGCTATGGAACTGGAGCAGATGGGTTCGGACTCTATATGTATTAAGGATATGGCTGGGTTATTAGATCCTTTTGGTACTTATGATTTAGTTAAAGCCATGAAGGAAAAAATATCGATTCCAATTAATTTGCATACTCATGCTACAAGTGGACTTGGAAGTATGACTTATCTTAAAGCTATTGAAGCTGGAGTGGATATCGTTGATACTGCGATTTCACCATTCTCCGGAGGTACGGCACAACCACCTACAGAGCCAATGGTAGCGACATTAAAAGGCACTGAGTACGATACAGGTTTTGATATGAAACTATTAACTGAAATTGCAGAGCATTTTAGGCCATTAAGAGAAAAGAGCCTTAAAAGTGGACTATTAGACCCTAAGGTTATGGGTGTAGATATCAATACACTCATTTATCAAGTGCCGGGAGGCATGTTGTCTAACCTAGTTTCTCAGCTTAAGCAACAAAATGCTATGGATAAATACGAAGAGGTATTAAAAGAGGTGCCTAAAGTAAGGGAAGATCTTGGATTCCCGCCACTTGTAACGCCGTCCAGCCAGATTGTAGGAACCCAAGCTGTGTTGAATGTTGTAACAGGTGAGAGATACAAAATGGTAACAAAAGAAGCTAAGAATCTAGTAAAAGGTATGTATGGAAAAACGACTGTTCCTATTAAAGAAGAAATCGTTAAGAAAATTATTGGGGATGATGAAGCCGTAACTTGCAGACCTGCAGACTTAATCGAGCCGGAACTTGAAAAAATTAGAAAAGAAATCAAGCAGTATATAGAACAGGAAGAAGATGTATTATCCTATGCATTATTCCCTGCTGTAGCCATTGATTTTTTCAAGTATAGAAATGCTCAAAGATATAAAATAGACGCAGAACTATTGAATGAAGAAGATCAGGTATATCCAGTGTAAAAAAACAGCCGAGAGGCTGTTTTTTTAGAAGATAGGGGATAAAAAAGGTGGTGTAAAATGAATTTATTAATTAAGAATGGGACGATTATTGATCCAAGCCAAAACTTATCCGAAACGATGGATATTTGGATTGAAGAGGGACAAATAAAAGAATTAGCAAAAAATATATCAATAGAATGTGAGAACATAATCGATGCAGAAGGAAAATATGTCACTCCGGGGCTTATTGACATGCATGTACATTTAAGAGAACCTGGGTTTGAAAAAAAAGAAACCATTGCCACAGGAAGTGAAGCAGCAGCGGCAGGAGGCTTTACCACTATTGTATGTATGCCCAACACCAATCCTGTATTAGATCATGCAGAAGTGATTCAAGCGGTATTGAATAAAGGAAAAAAAGCGCCTGTAAATGTATTAACAATGGGAAGTATCACTCAATCGTCAGCCGGGAAACAATTAAGTGATTTTACAACAATGAAAAGAGCAGGAATTGTAGGAATTACAGATGATGGCATGACGGTAATGAATGCAAGAATTATGTACGAGGCATTAGGTGAAGCGAAAAAGAATGATTTGCTTACAAGCGTGCATTGTGAAGATACTAACCTTATATATGATAATAGCGTTAACAGAGGCCAGGTTTCGGAACAGCTGGGACTTCAAGGTAGACCTAATGCGTCAGAAGATATTATGGTTGAGAGAGATATTTTATTAGCAGAGGCAATAGGTGCAAAAATACATATACAACATATATCTTCAGGCAACAGTGTAGAATTGGTAAGAAGAGCAAAAAAAAGAGGTGTCAAAGTCAGCTGTGAAGTGACTCCCCACCACTTTGCTTTAACCGAAAAAGCCATTATATCAAACGGTTCCTATGCTAAAATGAGTCCTCCTTTAAGGGCAGACAAAGACGTACAGGCAATTATTAAAGGATTGGCAGATGGAACCATAGATGCTATTGCCACAGATCACGCTCCTCATACAGAAGAAGATAAGAATAAGCCGCTGCTAGATGCTGCCAATGGAATAGTAGGTCTTGAGACAGCTCTTGGAGTAGCTTTAACTTATTTGGTAAAGACAGAAAAGATAGACATAATGAGGCTTATAGAATTGATGAGTTTAAATCCTGCAAAGCTGTTAAACCTGGATAAAGGAACCCTAAAGGTTGGCTCAGCAGCAGACATAACTATAATAGATCCCCATAAGCAATGGACTGTCAATAAAAATACATTTAAATCAAAGGGAAAAAACACACCTTTTCACGG
>JAKSCF010000417.1 GCA_022360735.1 Clostridia bacterium | reverse complement strand
ATTAACGAATATTTATACGCCTGTATTCATTTTTCGATAGCATCAATCCATAAGATATATTTCTATATACTTGTGGATTGTAAGATTTCCAATGCTTTATATTTTAGAAGTTGGGCATTATTTTATAGTCCGGTTACTTTATTTTATATGTTCTGGCTTTTCTCTGTAAGGTTTGCCTTGGTATCTCTAACATTCTGGCTGCAGCTGAAGCATTTCCTTTTGTCTCAGCTAAAGCCTTTGTAATAATCTCCTTTTCAACTGTTGAAATGGCATCCTTTAGCGGACAAATATTCATTTCTAACGTCTTTGTTTCTTCTTTAGAGAATTCTAACATCTCTTTAGCTCTTTCTTCAATATCCTCCATTTCAATGGTATGTTGATTTTTATCTATGATGTTCATTCCATATTCAATGACATTCTCAAGCTCTCTCACATTACCGGGCCAATTGTAATTCATAAAAAAATTAAAGACTTCTTTGGAAACTTTATTAACCCTTTTGCCTAAAAGATTATTTTGTTTATTTATAAAGTAATTTAAAAGAAGCTCTATGTCTTCTTTGCGTTCTCTTAATGGTGGAATATTTAGATTGATGACACTAAGCCTAAAATATATATCCTTCCTCAGTTCTCCAGCTTGTACACACTCATTGGGGTTTTTATTAGATGTGGAAATAATCCTAACATCCACCTTTCTTTCTGAGGTATCTCCAAGACGTCTGACTAAACCATTCTGTAACACTCTAAGCAGCTTAGATTGAAGATTTTGGGACATAGAATTGATTTCATCCAAAAATAAGGTGCCACCCTCTGCTATTTCAAATAATCCAGGGCTGTCTACAGCTCCTGTAAAGCTTCCTTTTGTGGTCCCAAAGAGTATACTCTCCAGTAAGTTCTCCGGAATAGCAGCACAGTTTTGGCTTATAAAAGGTTGACTTGCTCTAGAGCTTTCATTATGTATAGAATGGGCTAACAACTCTTTTCCGGTACCTGTCTCCCCGTAAATGAACACAGGTGAGCTGCTGCCGGCAACCTTTCGAACAATGTACTTAAGCTCTTCAATTTTTTTGCTCCTAGAGATAATATCATCTAAAGTATAAATGGTCTTGTTGCTGTTAAGGCGGTCTTTTATAAGATTGTTGCCATCAAACATTTCTTTGTTGATTTGATAGTCTTGGTGATTTTGTTCCTTTTCTTTATTGATTTCTTTGGATATCTCTATTGCACCGATGGTTCTCCCATCAATCTTAATAGGCATGGACAAATTTGTTGTTTCAATCTCTTTTCCATGCAAATCAATTACTACCTGTTTCTTTTTAAAAACAGGATGACCCGTTGCCATGGCTTTTACCAGTGTACTTGTATCTTTTGGTATATCCCAGATTTCATGAATTTTTTTACCTATTATGTTATCACTTTTGGCATCCGGATATAGGCTTGGATTAAACTTAACAGAAAAAAGGATTGTTCCCGAAGTATCCACAATGGTTATTCCATCAATATATTCCATACTAGGATAAAATCTGTTATTATTAATTACCATCAAAGTCCTCCTATATCATGACGTTATTTACAGCTTGATATTTCCTCACATTATTTTATTTAGCATACCATATCACATATATTTTTGCATCAATATCTAATTTTTATGATAACTGTATTTTTTCCCACTCATAGTCACATGAAATAGACGGACATATGGGCCAAAAAGAACCGTCCCCGTTTGTTTCGCTTGTTCAACATTCCAACATCATATCGAACCACTCTGCTCCGCCGTGGGTAGATTTTGACAACCCTTTGTTGACATATCCGAATTTTTCATAGTAATGGATTAGATGGGATTTGCAAGTCAGGATAAGACCTTTGCGACCTGCTTTTTTTGCAGCTTCGATCATATGGTTCATCAGCTGAGCTGCAATGCCTTGGTTGCGATATTGTGGGATCACATCAAGGCCAAAAATGGTTTGGTAAACGCCGTCGGCTATATGCAGGCTTGCATCCTCATAGAGTTCGTCGTATATAGTGGCTGCATTGGTAACACAGCCGTTGATGAATCCGATGATTTCATCATCTATTTGGGCTACAAAAAAGCTTTTTGGAAAAGTTTTGAGACGTCTTTTAAAGGACTCTCGCCCGGCTGCTTCGGCAGCAGGGAAGCAGACCGCCTCTACTTTTGTGATTGCGTCCAGATCATCTATGGTCGCTTGTCTGATTTTTAATGGCATATATTATCTTCCTTTCGCTATGGACTCTAATTAACATATCTTCTTTATATCTCTATTTCTTCGGTATTGTCAACACCGGTATCTACTTTCCATCCCTCATTTACAAAGTCCGTATTGGTAATTTTATCAACAGGTAGCTTCAAGTATTTCCCATGAGCCTGAACTGCTACCTCACCGTTTTCAAGAATAATTTCACCCGTTCCCTCAAAGAGTTTCCTGTTTGCTTTAGTGATACGGCCGACAGCCTTAATTTCTTTATCTAACGGTATGGGCTTTTTGAACTTAAGATTGAGTTCAACTGTCACACCCCAAACGTCGGGTTCCTCTATATTAATAGCTCGACCAATAATCTCATCAAGGATAGCGGATGAGATTCCTCCATGAAGCCGTTCAGGATAGCTCTGATATTCTTCTTTTGGTAAAAATAAACCCACCAGTTCTCCACTATCTGTTTCATAAAATCTTGTCTTTAGCTATAGCAAGGTATGACTTCTGTACGTTGGTGCAGCTTAACATTAAATATAAATAATTACATTGTGACGTAATTTCATGCTTCTAAGCCAATAGCAT
>JAKSCF010000372.1 GCA_022360735.1 Clostridia bacterium | reverse complement strand
GTCCTTGATTTATATGAACAAGATGTACTGGCCGGCATTATCAGTTTGGGCGGATCAGCGGGAACAACCATAGCGACATATGCTATGAGAGCACTTCCCGTAGGCGTTCCTAAGGTAATGGTTTCAACGTTAGCTTCCGGAGATACGGCCCCTTATGTGGGCGTAAAAGATATTACCATGATGTATTCAGTAGTCGACATATCAGGAATCAACAGCCTTTCATCCAAAATCCTAACAAATGCCGCATATGCTATATCCGGAATGGCAAAAGCAGTTTTACCAAAATTAGAAGATGAAAAACCTCTTATTGGTGCAACCATGTTCGGCGTAACAACGCCTTGTGTAACAAAAGCACGAGAGTATCTTGAATCAAAAGGTTATGAAGTCTTGGTTTTCCATGCAACGGGTACAGGCGGAAAAGCAATGGAAGATTTAATCGAAGCCGGCTTTATAAAAGGTGTCTTAGATATTACCACTACAGAATGGTGCGATGAGTTAGTAGGCGGCGTGTTATCTGCCGGACCCCATCGGCTAGAGGCGGCAGCAAAGAAAGGGATTCCTCAGGTGGTATCTACCGGTGCATTAGACATGGTTAACTTTGGGCCAATTGAAACGCTTCCTCAAAAATTTAAAGACAGAAATATCTATAAACATAATGCTACGGTCACATTAATGCGTACTACGGTAGAAGAAAACCAACAGTTAGGAAAAATTATTGCCGAAAAGCTGAACCTAGCAGCAGGTAATACCGCATTATTCCTTCCATTGAAAGGGGTCTCCTTAATTGACGTAGAAGGTCAGCCCTTTTATGGAAAAGAAGAAGATGAAGCTTTGTTCAGCACATTAAAAAATCATATCCATCCAGAAAAAATAGAGTTATATGAAATAGACAAAGATATCAATGATGAAGCATTTGCACTGGCGATGGCTAAAAAGCTAGTAGATATGATGGAAGAAAGTAATTAAAGGAGGCATGACCCATGGCACTTTCAAAACAAGTAGTAAGAAGGAGATTAGAAAAACAAATACAAGAGGGAAAGCCGGTAATCGGTGCAGGCGCAGGTACCGGCATATCAGCAAAGTCTGCTGAATCAGGTGGTGTTGACCTAATTATTATTTATAATTCCGGCAGGTATAGAATGGCCGGCAGAGGCTCATTGGCAGGGTTAATGCCATATGGTGATGCCAACCAAATCGTTGTTGAGATGGCAAGTGAAGTCCTTACCATTGTTAAAGATACCGCTGTCCTTGCAGGCGTATGCGGCACAGACCCTTTTAGAGACATGGATGTATTCTTGAAACAGCTCAAGGATCTTGGATTTTCAGGTGTTCAAAATTTCCCTACAGTTGGATTGATAGATGGTCAGTTTAGAGCAAATCTAGAAGAAACCGGTATGGGATACGATCTGGAAGTTGAGATGATTGGAAAAGCCGGTGAATTAGATTTATTCACCACGCCATATGTTTTTAATGAAGAGGATGCTGTTAAAATGGCCAAAGCAGGTGCAGACATGTTGGTCGCACACATGGGCCTTACCACGAAAGGGACCATTGGTGCAAAAACTGCTTTAACTCTGGATGATTGTGTAAAAAAAATACAAGCCATTCACGATGCAGGAAAATCAGTAAATCCAGACATCTTGGTCATCTGTCACGGTGGTCCGGTATCAGAACCTGAGGATGCACAATACATACTTGAACAAACAAACGGCGTTGTTGGTTTCTTTGGTGCTTCCAGTATTGAGAGGCTTCCTACAGAGGCTGCCATTAAAAATCAAGTGGTTCATTTCAAAAGCATAAATATTAAGTAATCCATACTGTTAAAGGAGCTGCCTCAAAACTAATTCTCCGTTTTGAGACAGCTCCTTTTTTAATAATCCAAAATTTCAACTGTACCTGTTTCTCCATTTATTCTTACCATTTGGCCGTCTTTTAATAAATCTGTTACAGATGGAATACCAACTACTGCCGGTATGCCATATTCTCTTGCAACAATCCCACCGTGGCTGAGAGGGCCGCCGTACTCCATAATCAGACCTTTGGCTGCCATAAAAAGTGGTGTCCATGCAGGGTTGGTACTCTCTGTTACCAGGATTTCACCTTCTTTCAGTTCAGAAGTATTTGGGTCATAGACGGTTCTTATACGGCCTTCATAGACCCCCGAAGACAGGGATATCCCTTGAAGCACTTTACTGTTTGTATCAAATTTGTGTGCTGAATAATAGGTTTCACCTGTATTCAAAACAATTCGCGGTATGCTGTTTCTTGCCATTTCCTTTTCATATATTTGTTTATTCTTGTTGACGATCTCCCTTGAGATTCGTCCACTTAATATATCGGCTTTTCTGAGGAAGAAAATGTCTTGGGGATCATCCATTAAACCCTGTTGCTGATAAGCTTCACCAACGCCTAACATCACCGTTCTTGCTGCATCTAAAGCTTGAATGATATTAAATTTAGGATATTCTCTCATACCTGCAGCTCTTCTATAGTCAATCATCCACTTCTTGATTTTTTTAGCTTTTCGGATTCCTTTTTTGACTTTTACTGCTTCATATACTGCTTCAATTAAAGCTTGAGCTGCTTCAGCTTTTTCTTGCACTTCTGCAATATTTCTTTCGTACATTTTATCTTTCATATAAGATTTGATGAGATTGAGCAGGTATTCAGGGTCTTCTTTCCACCTTCTGTATCCAAAATCCAGTTCTACGGTACTTCTATGACCAAATTTTGATAGAAAACTTTTCATCTTTGGATCATCGGCTGTCGGTTCCAGCCCATTTTCATCAAAATACCTTGCAAGTTGATTCAGTTCCATTCCAAGTTCTACTGTAATACACTCCGGCAAAGCATAGGTGAGTACATCCAGGTTAAATCTATCACCAAACATCTTGCTAAGTTTTTTTTCAATCTTAGTATAATTATTGAGCTCAATGGCGTAAAAAGCTTGTTTTTGAGTCAATAAAAATACCTCTAACATGGCATGATCGCAAAATTCTACCTTTTCTTCCACCGTTTTCAGGTACACAGCTTCTTCAACAACCTTTTGATAAAATTCTTCTCCAAGCCTTCGCATGGCATTGTATCTTTCACTTGGTTTGACTTTTCGTGCAGTTTTATAATTTTTCAAAGAATGAAAACCATATCGGATAATACCCCATGGTATTTTGAACTTTATACCTTGATTCTTAAATGTTTTCCCATGCTTTTCAATCATATAATCCATGGTATCTTTAAGGGGTAAATCGGCTGATGAAAAAGCTTTTCCCAACTGTTTAGCAATCAAATTGCTGGATAAAAGGTAGGTCAGATCGATGAAAAGCCTTCCACCTGCGTATTTAACAAAGTCATCCGGTACTGGTTTTTTTCTCATAGTCATGACATTAATAACAGTAGGAAACATGCCGCCGTATAGATCAGCACCCAAAGGGGTAAAAGCTTCTTTCATACCTGACATTACAGAACTTGCTGCCAGATACGCCCTCAATTTCCCATCTTGCTGGAAAGCATCAATGGGGAACAATGTTGTAATATCCCTTGACTGTATCATATAGAGCAGGTCTTTGTCATCAATGGCAAACTCTATGTCTTGAGGACAACCAAAATAGTTTTGTACTTTTTTAGCCTCCTGCGCAATCCCTTTAATATGATTTGGTTTTAAACAACTTATTTTTTGCAATGCAGGGTCTACAGCCAAATATTCAATGCCTTTGTCGGCATACCTGCATAAAACTTCCTTTATTGAAATCTCTTCTTTTATGATGTTGCCGGTTTTATGGTCTATTGTATATTGATCAGGGTTGACCCTTCCGCTCACAATAGCCTCTCCCAGACCATAAGCTGCATTCACAAGGATTTCAGATCGAATACCGGTTACCGGATTGGCCGTAAAAATAACCCCTGATATCTTTGATTCAATCATTTCTTGGACGACTACAGCATGTGAAAATTCGTCGGTTACGTCATATCTGTTTCGATAGTCAATAGCTCTTTCATTCCAAAGAGAACCCCAGCACATGACTATTTTTTCTATTAGGTCTTCATGGGTTACATTTAAATAGCTGCTGTATTGTCCGGCAAAACTCATACCGGGCAGATCCTCCACTGTTGAGCTGCTTCGAACAGCAGCTCGCCCACCGGGTATCTTGGAAAATGCTTTTAAAAGGTTATTAATCAGGTCATCTGACATTTTTTCTTTAACAAATAAAGCTTTTATGGCTTCTGATTTTTGGCTGCTGGTAAAATCTTGATTCAAAATCCTAGTAATTTCTACTCTCAAGCCATTCTTATCTACATAGGTGTCATAGGCATCTGTAGTAATGACAAAACCGTTTGGTACTTTCAAGCCATCGTTATACATTTTGCTTAGATTGCGGCCTTTGCCGCCCACTAATTCAAAATCTGATTCTTTAATTTCCTCAAACCATTTGAACATTATCATCGCCTCCCTTTCATTTTAGAGTTATTATCTCTCTGATGTCATGCATATAGTTTAAGACAGTAGATTTTACCTTTATAGATAAATCTTTTAAACCAAGTTCTCTGTTAATCATTTCTTCAGTAAATTCTAACTGATGGATAAAGGTTTTGCTTAAATTTTTTTCTTTTTTGAACAGTTCTTTTCTTGCCAACCTGTTGATCTGCAGCATTTCCCGAGCCCAGAGCTCCGCAAGCGGCTCCGTGTATTTTACAGTAAATTCACCTTTCTTTGTTCCATCCCCAATGATCTCTGCATATACTCTGGCTGTCAGCTCATTAAAGTCCCGCGTTATCTTTAAGATAATGGCATGATTGCCCTCAAAGGAGAATAGTTTTTGTAATTTGGTCCAGTCTTTCACCTGTCCTTCTTTGTAGTGATGAAAGGTTTCAAATATTTTGTTGAATAGTTCTACCGATGACCCTTTATGGTCATTTATAACTGTATAATAACTTTTTTCAATCTCATTTAAATAACCTGCAGTAATGGCTTCTAGGATTTCTTCTTTTGAATTGAAGTGGTGGTAAAACCCTCCACGTGAGCTTCCAATTACTTTAATAATGTCTGAAATAGTAGTCTTTTCATAGCCTTTGGTGGTAAACAATTCATAGGATGCTTCAATAATTTTGTCTTTAATGTTCATCATTCATCACCTCCAATCTAAAACCGACAACGTGTCGGTATGTGGCCTCATTATACATCATGATGATATAAACGTCAAATATTTTCTTTAAAATATTTTCTCAATAGTCATTTAATGTGATTATTATGTGGGTTATCAATGTCTGATATTCTAAGATGTTAAAGATATAGATATTTCTAGGTGATTTAGTTGATAACTCTTTGATCCTAAAAATTGTTATAGCCTTAAAGTAATTGCTTATTGTTTAATGTAAAAAAATATGGTAACATATACACAAATTAAAATTTATATAGAATAGCTAGGGGGGCTGGTACATGCCGGCTGAGATAAAGAACTGTATTCTTTGACCCTATTAACCTGATCTGGTTAGTACCAGCGGAGGGAAGCATATAGTTCAAGTATTTGTATAGCTATTTAGGCAATCCCGTTGGATTGTCTTTTTTAGTGTAAAAAGAAAGGAAGTGTACATATGAAATTGGATACTAAAAAATTAACTTTATCCAGCTTGATGATTACTTTAGGTGTGGTATTAAGTCCTTATGCCGTACCGGTAGGTGTTGCAAAATGCTATCCATGGCAACATCTTATCAATGTTATTTCTGCAATCCTATTAGGACCGCTTTATACGCTTATGACTGCATTCTCTATTTCTGTCATCAGGAATTTTCTTGGTTTAGGCACATTACTGGCTTTTCCCGGTAGTCTTTTTGGTGGATTGTTGGCAAGTATTTTATATCAGAAATTTTCCAAAACCTATTTGGCTTTTATAGGCGAAGTTATCGGAACTGGTCTTATAGGTGCCCTTTTCGCATATCCGGTAGCCGTTTTATTCATGGGAAAGTCTACTGCTGTCTTTGCTTTTGTCATTCCTTTTATGTTGAGTTCCTTTGTAGGTGCTTTAGCAGCACTTATCATATTTGAATTTACAACCATTAAAAAGATCATCACACAAAGAAAACTTAACTGCTAAATACAGCTCTTAATAATTTTAGCTATACATGAACAGATATCACAAAAAGAAAGGAAGTGTACTATGAAATACACGACACAAATGGATGCCGCAAAAAAAGGCATTATCACCGATGAAATGAAGACCGTTTCCGGTAAAGAAAAAATATCGGAACAAGTCTTAATGGACCGCATTGCAAAAGGAACGGTTGTTATTCCGGCAAACAAAAATCATAAAAATATTAACCCAGAAGGCGTTGGCGAAGGTCTTCGTACAAAGATTAACGTTAATCTGGGCATATCAAAAGACTGTTACGATATTGAGAATGAGTTGCAGAAAGCTCAAACAGCTATTGATATGAATGTTGAATCCATTATGGATTTAAGCAACTACGGTAAGACCGAAGAATTTCGCAGACAGTTAGTCAAAATGTCTCCAGCTATGATCGGCACCGTTCCGGTTTATGATGCTCTTGGCTTTTATGAAAAGGAATTAAAGGATATTACTGCTAAGGAGTTTTTAGATGTGGTGGATAAGCATGGACAGGATGGGGTTGATTTTGTTACCATCCATGCAGGCATTAATCAAGAAACCGCTCATACTTTTAGACGGAATCCAAGATTAATGAACTTAGTTTCCAGAGGCGGTTCTTTGATGTTTGCTTGGATGCAGTTGAATCAAAAAGAAAACCCCTTTTATGAATATTATGATGATTTACTGGATATCTGTGCAAGGTATGACATTACTATTAGCCTTGGAGATGCTTGCAGACCAGGCGCAATAGCAGATTCAACGGATGCCAGCCAAGTGAAGGAACTCATCGTCTTAGGAGAGTTAACAAAAAGAGCCTGGTCAAAAAACGTGCAGGTTATGATTGAAGGGCCCGGTCATATGGCAATCAATGAGATAGAGGCCAACATGTTATTGGAAAAAAGACTTTGCCACGGTGCTCCTTTCTACGTATTAGGCCCTCTTGTTACGGATATAGCACCCGGTTATGATCACATTACCGGTGCTATTGGGGGTGCTATTGCCGCAGCAAGCGGTGCTGATTTCTTATGCTATGTTACACCGGCCGAGCACCTTAGATTGCCGACTTTAGAAGATATGAAAGAAGGCATCATCGCCAGTAAAATTGCAGCACATGCAGGTGATATCGGCAAAAAAATACCTGATGCCAGATCATGGGATAATCAGATGAGTTATGCACGCCAACAGTTAGATTGGGATAAAATGTTTGAACTTGCTATTGATCCTGACAAAGCAAAAGCTTATCGTGCCAGTTCAAAACCGGAAGATGAAAAGTCCTGTTCCATGTGTGGAAAAATGTGCGCCGTCAGAAACCTTAATAAGGTTCTAAATGGTGAGGATATTAATATATTGAGAGATTAAATTTTGCTGTTCAGGGAAGTATAGAGAAAGGGTACTGTCTCACAATAAAGTGATACGGTACCCTTTTCATACATATTTATATTAACTGTTTTATTTTTATGTTATTCATTTGTCGAAACCATATCCTTTAGTAAAATGTTCTCAATAAGTTTTGCAACACCGTGGTCATCATTGCTGGGGCATGTTAAGTCTGCTTCCTTTTTCACATCATCAACACTATTTTCCATTGCCACACCTAAACCGGCATATTGAATCATACAAATATCATTGTAGTTATCCCCAACTGCTATTATTTCCTCAGGTGAAATATTATAAGCTTCTGCTAAAAATTTTACCCCTTCACTTTTGGAAGTGCCCTCAGCTATTATATCATATGAAACCGGATTGGATGCAATAAGCGTCACACCCAAACCATTAATATCTTCTCGGAAGGCATTGATATTGGTATCTTCTAAGACAGTAATAGAAAGTTGGTCAATCGCACACCCTTCTTTCATATATGGCGCTATATCAGAATAACCACAAATATTTTTAGTAGAGTCATCACCAAACATTGTGGTGTAAAAAGTATAATGGGGGTCATCAAAATGAACATATAATACACCATCTATGTTGGGTCTGCAGTATATTTTATTTTTTTCACATGCTTTAATGATCTTATATGCGTTATCTCTACTAATGAGTTTACTATAAACCTCTTCTCCTGTTTTGGTATCCACTATGGTTGCACCATTACTACAGATCAAATGCGTATTTAATCCTAATTTTTCTATAATGTGTGCTGCACCGCAATACTCCCGTCCTGTTGCCAGTACTACTATTTTACCGTTTTCCACTGCTTTTTCTACTGCATCGCATATTGCATCATCCAGTTGATGATTTGAATTGAGTAATGTTCCATCTATGTCGCTTACGAGCATTTTGTATGACATATATTTTCCCTCCTTATATCTCAAGTGTATAATCACTCTTTATACTCCGTATTCAGGGCGGCCACGGGTAGCCAGCCCTAAGTTGACCTAACAGCAATCTTTGATTTCGTCTTCGAAACTGCCCATTTAAAAAAGCAAAAAACAACTCCTATTATATCATTGTTTTTTGCTTATATTCATCTATACACTTACTTTTTTTTATTCTTTGCAAATAAACAAGTTGGTGCCTTTAAATTCACTCACATATTTTTCGTCTAAGCCATCATCTGTGATGATCATATCAAAATCACTTCCGTCAGCAAATTTAACAAAGGATCTTTCTCCAAATTTTCTGCTGTCAATTAAAAGATAATTCTTTGCAGCGGATTTCATCATGACTGCTTTGTTCTCACTCTGAGAAGCATTTGGAGTTGCAACCCCGCCTTCACTGCTATAGGTATTGGCTCCTATGAATGCCTTGTCAACATATATACTACTGAGGATCTGAGTTGCAAAAGCACCCACTGCACAATGGAATCCTTTTCTCAGATCACCTCCGATTAGGATGAGTTCTATATTTTCATATTCCTCCATCATAAAAGCTATCTCAATATCATTTGTCACAACCGTAACGCTTTTCGTATCTTTTAACAGCTTTGCCAATTGATACGTAGTTGTTCCTGTATCAATGAGTATGATATCGCCATCTTCAATCAGCTCAAATGCAGCTTTAGCAATTTTCATTTTACCTTCAACATTCTTGACCTTCTTTTCTTCCGACTTTAACTCATATCCAATATGCTTATTATAGATTGCGCCACCGTGGGTACGTTTAAGCTTTCCTTCTTTTTCAAGTTCGTTTAAGTCATTCCTTATTGTCGCAGGAGAAACATTAAACAACTCGCTCAATTCCGGAACGACTACCTTTTGATTTTTTTTAGCAATATTTAAGATTTTTTCCTTTCTTTCTTCTGCAAACATTATATTGGATTCCATTTGATTACCTCTTTATTCATTTTTCTCATAGGTTACATATCATATCTTTTTAAAATCTTTTTATCATTATTGCATATTTTTCTATTATTATCTAGCCCTCAATTCATCCGCAATGGTTTTACATTTTTCAAACAAATCTCCTACGATATCCATGTGAAACACTTCACTCATGACTTGTGTCCAACCATGTATGAAATAAATCCATCCATCTTCTATATACAAGTTTCTACTGTCTTTTTGAACGCTTGCTTGATTCATAAAGTCCAGTTCTCCGCGATAATTGAACTCCCATACCAGTGAGTCTTTAGGAAAAACACCCTTATCCGTAAAGGGAGATCCCGGAATATCTTTCCCCATTCCCGTAGCATTAACAATGAGAGATTTCTCTTTAAGGGATGCTAAAATATTGTCGGCAAGTTTAGGTTCAGGTGCCTTAATGTATTCTATATCAGCATCAGGGTTAATTTGGGTAAGAACTTTTTTTGCTTTTTCTAATTTTTCTGCACTTCTATTAGATATATATATTTTGGACGGCATATTATCGCTGTGCTTTTTATCTATTAAGTATGCCGCTATTGAAACACCGCTTCCTCCTGCACCTAATATAAATGCCTCTCCACCATTGTGCCAATAGTTCTTGGAAATAAAAGTTTCAAGTGCCAACCCACTGGTAATAGGATCCTTAGCATGACCGCATAATTTACCATCTTTTTTTGATATGGAAGAAAGCTCCCCAAAATTTTGAGCATATGGATCAAGATAATCAAACATGTCTTTACATGCATTATACAGATTGATTTTATGTGTCGTCACCAATGCGCCGAGGGACAGCTCATCGTCTTTTATAAATTTTACAACCTCTCTATAAATATCAGGATCAACATTCAACTCAATGTCGATTCCTTTGATAACAGTATTTTTGAGTCCCAACGCCTCTGCCCATAATGGAAAAAGTTTCATTATGGACGACTGTGTCGTGGTAACCCCTATAAAATACATTGTAGGTTGAGTAGCTTTACTTGGTAGTTTCATAAGTCCTCCTTTTTAGTTCTCAATAGATAATACGCTTTTAGGATTATCTATTGTTATTTCATTCATTATCTTTTCACTTACTTCATTGCTTTGCAACAAGGGTATAAATTCTTCCAGGATATAATCCAGGCCTATCTTTGCACCATAGCTCTTTAGACGCGCTCTGGTCGTGTCAAGTCCCATAAGGATATGTTTAGAAAAGCCTGCCTTGATCATCTCTTTTATGATTTTGACTTCATCTTCATCACTATGGTATTTGTATCTTCCAATGGTATCGTACTCCAAAAAGGCACCCAGTTCACATATTTGCTTATGTACGCCTAAGTTATCGGTTCTTCTGTCTACATGAGCAATAATAATCTTTCTTGGGTCAACACCTTTGTTAATGAAAAATTTCACTACTTCTACGCCATATGCACCTTTTTCCGTATGGCATTGTATCGCTGCACCTGTTTTTTTTGCACAATGGGCTGCTGCATCAAATAGTGCTTCATATCTTCCTATGATGCCATTTGATTCAATGGCTGCTTTTATCATCCCTGCACGATAATCGCTTTGAATCTTTGGATAGTCCCGGTCACATTCCAAATACATACCCTTTAAAATCTCATCCATCATAATTTTGGAAAATGTTTCGGTGGAAATACTGTGTATCCAATGATTTTTAGGATAAAATATGAGCTTATGAAACCCTGTAGAGGCAATAATATGGATGCCGCTTCTTTGGGAGGCCATGGCTAAATTCTCAACCATTCTCCCACAGCCAATGGGTTGAGCATCCACTAAAGCATTCCCTCCTGCGTTTTTATAAAGGACTAATTCTTCAGTGGATTTTTCTAAGTCATCTATCCATAGGTTATGGTCTAAAAGGGAGGAGAAGCCTTTTCTTAGAAAAATGTGCTCATGACATTGGCAATATCCAAGTTGGTGTTTATCTATTTTTCCTAAAATGGTTTGTATCTTCATTGCTTTACTCGCCTTTCAAATTTGAAAACCCTCTAATAAATTGTTGACTGCACCTATGCTCATATTATCTATGGCTTCATAGGTAGATGCCGCACAATGGGACCCTATAACGATATTATCCAATTTATAAAAGGCTTTATTAACAGGCGGCTCTACCTCAAATACATCTATACCTGCGCCTGCAATCTTGTTATGGTATAGTGCGTCATAAAGGGCTTCTTCGTTAATAACACCGCCCCTAGCAGTATTGATAATGATTGCTGAATCTTTCATTTTTTCAAATTCATCATAACTGAATAAATTTCTGGTTCCTTCCGTAAGGGGTAGGTGTAAACTGATGAAGTCACATTCTTTGATGATGGTGTCCATATCTGCATATGCTATATGATTGGCTTTTGCATACGCTTCGTCTTGGTAAACATCGCAGGCTAAGACTCTCATATTAAAACCTGATGCTCTCTTTGCAATCCCTTTACCTATTGCACCTAAACCAATGATTCCTATGGTCTTTTTCCAAACTTCGTGGGTTTTAATCTTTTTAAAATTGTCTTTTCTGCATTCTCTATCGATATATACAATTTTTCTTGAAGCAG
>JAKSCF010000265.1 GCA_022360735.1 Clostridia bacterium | reverse complement strand
TTATTGTTTTACTCACACTTTTTGGATTAGTAGTAGGAACAATCGGTGCTTTTTTATTGGCAAAGAATATTAAGAATTCTTTGATGGGATTAGAACCCAGCCAAATAACCAAACTGTACAATGAAAATATAGCGATGATGGATGCAATCCATGAGGGCATTCTAGCCGTAGACCAGGACGGCAGGGTAACCATTATTAATGATTCGGCAATGAATATGCTTAAAATAGAAGAAAAGAATAAGAATAACATAAAAGGTAAAAACGTAAAAAGTGTGTTTCCTACAAGTATGCTTCCCAGAGTTTTGGAATCAGGAATTGCAGAGTATGACAAAGAGCTGATTACCAATGATACAATAGTAGTGGCAAACAGAGTACCCATCATAAGCAAAGGAAAAATTATTGGTGCCATAGCAACCTTTAGAGACAAAACAGAGTTGACAATGCTGGCAGAAGAACTTACAGGTGTTAAACTCATCATTGAAGCTCTAAGAGCAAATTCTCATGAATTTGCTAATAAACTTCATGTTATTTTAGGACTCATAAAAATAGGTGAAATTGAGGAAGCAAAAAATTACATTATTAATGTTGCTGATACACAACAACAAATATTGAGTATGATTATAAAAAGAATAAAAGATCCAACCATTGCCGGGTTGATACTTGGGAAATTTAGCAGAGCAAAAGAGTTGGGTATATCTATCAAAATAGATAAACGTACAAAACTTGAGTGTAAGCATAAGAATATCAACAGCAATGTACTTGTAACGATAATAGGAAATCTGATTGCAAATGCTCTAGAGTCTGTAAGCAAGTCAGACAAAGAAGAAAAAAGTATTAATGTTAGAATAGAAGAAAGTGAATCTAAAATTATAATAGAAGTTGGAGATTCTGGGGTTGGAATAAAAAAAGAAAACATTAAAAAGATATTTGAAAGAGGATTTACGGATAAAAGTGAAAGCAGAGGTATAGGATTAGCATTAGTTAAAGAAAATGTTCAAAGTCTTAATGGGGAAATAAAAGTAATCTCAAAAATTAATAAAGGAACGACCTTTACAATCATATTACCTAAGGGGGGTACCAAATGATAAATGTTTTAATCGTAGAAGATGATCCAATGGTTGCAGAGCTCAATAAAAGATATATCCAAAGCGTAGAAGGATTTAGTGTTATGGGGATAGTTTCAAATGGGGAAGATGCCCTTAATTTTTGTAAAAAGAATAAGGTTGAATTGATTCTGTTAGATATATATATCCCTAAGATTGACGGCATACATTTCTTAAAAGAATTAAGAAGAAGATGTATGATGATAGATGTTATATTAGTAACCGCTTCAAAAGAGTCACAAAATATTGATGCAGCTTTAAAACTGGGAGCAACAGATTATTTGATAAAGCCTTTTGAGTATGAACGGCTCAAAAAGTCTCTAGAAAGCTATTTAAAGCAATATAAGTTATTGCATAGTGCCGATACGGTTAAGCAGGAAGACTTGGATAAAATAAGGATAAATTTTGAGATGCAAGGTGATAATGAATTAATTAAAGGGCTTCATAAAAACACGCTGGAAAGAATACGGACGTTAATGAAGGACAATGGGAAAGAATATTTACCAGTGAAATGATAGCCCAAAAAATGTCATTGTCCAAGGTAACCGTAAGACGATATTTAGAATATCTTGAATCAATAGGTGAAGTAAAATTACATACCAGATATGGATCCAAAGGCAGGCCGTCACATTTATATAAGTATATTAAGGACTAGAGGAATTTAATACCCTGCCAACTCTTTCTTCTTTTCAGCTCTGCATCAATGCCGTTTAGGATACCCCTTTTATCTGTACTCCATTTGGGGGCAACCAAATGCTTCCAAGGGGCATCCCCTGTGAGCCTGTGAATGGTTATTTCAGGGTGAAGAATCTCCAGGGCATCGACGATTAAGCTAATGTATGCCTCTTTTTTTAGAGTGCTGAATTGATCCAGTTGATACATTTTGGCAAGCTTTGTATGCTTTAATACATGAAGCAAGTGTAATTTGATACCAAATATATCTTTAGAGGATAGGTAATGTACAGAATCCAGCATATCTTTTTTACTTTCAAATGGTAGTCCGAAAATAAGGTGGACAACTGTTTTAATTTGATGTTGTTTAAGCTTACCTAAAGCTTCTTCAAATACTTTTAATGAATATTGACGATTGATTAGTTGCGCTGTATGCTCATGGATGGTTTGCAGCCCCAACTCTACCCATAAGAATGTTTTTTTATTGAGTTTAGACAGCAGATCAATGGTTTCATCAGGTAAGCAGTCCGGTCGTGTAGCGATTGCTAACCCAATAACATTAGGATGAGATATGGCTTTGTTGTATAATGACGTCAATTCATTTATGGGAGCATAGGTATTCGTATAATTTTGAAAATAAGCGATATATTTTCCATTAGGCCATTTGTTTTTAAGTAAAACCATCTGTTGCTCTAATTGAGTATAAAGATCTAATCTTCTGGAAGCTGCAAAATCTCCCGATCCTAAAGGGGAACAATATATACAGCCTTCTGTACTTAAAGTGCCGTCTCTATTTGGACAGGTGAATCCTGCGTCTAAAGATAATTTTATAATTTGCTTATTGAATTTATTTTTTAAATACAATCCTAAAGCGTTATATCTTTTATTTTCCCAATACATCATTATCATTTTTTCCTTTAAAATCAAATATTTTTTATTGTACCACAGTTATGTTTCGGCGTGTAGGCCTTAACAACTTATTTTTTATGGTGTATAATCATCCATAGTGTAACTGAGAAAGAGAATAAAGTTGATATTGAGATAATATTTTGAAAGCGCCGGATGATTATAAATATTTCAAAAATTGGGTATTATATGAAAGAAAATAATATCATTACAAATGATGAGTGTTAAAGCATAATATGGCATAATATATAGAGTAGATTAAAGGTGAGGGGGAATTACTTTGAACGTTTTACTAATTTACAATCCTTTTTCTGGCAATAAATTGTTTAAAAATTACTTAGATTATATTATCTCAAAGTTCCAAAAAAAAGGGTTTCAAATCATACCTTACAGGATGGACCAAGGTTTAGAACAAGTCATTTCAAATATCAATTTAAATGATTATGCAAAAATACTTGTTGCAGGAGGCGATGGAACGATTAATCAAGTGGTTAATGTGTTGGTAAAACACAACATTGATTTACCTATAGGTATTTTTCCTGTAGGTACTGCCAACGACTATGCACGGTATTTTAATTTGCCTAAAACCATAGAAGAAATAACCGAGATACTATTAAGAGATAATTATACATACAGCGATATAGGCTGTGTCAATGACAAATATTTTATAAATGTTGCCAGCCTAGGATTTCTCATAGACATAAGCCAAAGAACAGATGCAAAAGTTAAAAACAGTTTAGGCGTGTTAGCTTACTATTTAAAAGGGATTGAAGAGCTTCCGAACATGAAACCTGTTTATATTACGGTTAACAGTGAGGAAATGAACTTTGAGGGTGAAATATATTTTATGCTGATTATGAATGGGAAATCGGCGGGTGGCTTTAAGAAAATAGCCCCTTTTTCTTCAATAAATGACGGACTATTTGATATTTACATTTTTAAGAAATGCCCTTTATACGAGTTAATGCCGCTGCTTTTAAAAATCCATAACGGCGAACATTTTAACAGTCCTCATGTGGTTTATTTTCAGACGAGTCAATTGACTGTGAATTGTGATGAGAAAATAGGCACTGATATTGATGGAGAGGTAGGAACGAATTTTCCTTTATCTATTTCAAATATGCAGGGTAAGTTAAAAATTATAACACGAAATAATCATGAGGAAGGTACGATACCAGATCATACATTCAGTTTTTATGAAGTGAAAAATGTTGTTGAAAAGATTTCCACTCAAATGCTTCATGATATTAAAAAACCAGAACTTAATATTGAGCACGTATCTCAAAATGTTGTATCTTTAATTAGAGATATGCCAAAACATAATGCATTGAATTATGTCAATAAAAATTCTTTGAGTGAAGCATATTTTGAATCCGCGAGACAAACTTTGGATAATGGATACTTATATATTGTATTGTCAAGTACCGGAAGTACTGCCGGAGAGCTCATAGGGAAAGTCACTAAAAAAGATTACAGTCATGTTTCTTTGGCATTTGATGAAGAATTAAAAACCATCGTAAGCTATAACGGTGGTGAGAATATTTATTCGCCGGGTTTGAATCAAGAAATGATAGAATTCTTTTATAAGAAGAAAGATGCCAATATCATCATATATAAGCTGAAAGCAAATGAAAATCAAAAAAAGATAGTATTGGAGCAAATTGAGAATATTAATAAACAAGGGAGTTCTTATAATGTTTTAGGCTTGCTGTTACCGTATTCGCATAAAGAAAATATTATGTTTTGTTCTCAATTTGTATATAAAATGCTTCAAAATGTAAACCTTAACTATTTTGATAAAAAATCAGAAGATGTAAAACCAACAGATTTTGTCGAATTGGATTATCAAAGAAACTTAAAATATCATTCAACCGTATTTGTAAAGGATATGTTAAGGTAAAGTAAAGTTATGAAAATTACATTGCAATTATAATAAAGGAATGTTATACTAACATATTGTTGGTTATGTCAAACGACAACTAAAGTTGAAGTCAAAAGGATTGTTATACAATAAACAGCCCTATAGAGCTTATTCTTATAGGGTTTTTATTTTTGATTATCAATTTACATATATTTAAAAAGAAAGAGGTATATTATGGAAACGATTAATTTTAACCAATTGGGGTTGGACCAACGTATTTTAGAAGCCATAGATGTTATGGGATTTGAAGAACCATCCCATATCCAAAAAGAGGTCATCCCTGTTCTGTTAGATGGGTATGATGCAATTGGACAAGCGCAAACCGGAACTGGAAAAACGTTAGCATTTGGAGCACCTATTCTGCATCATTTTAGAAGAGATAGTGATCGAAAGATTAATAGCATTATCTTAACGCCTACAAGAGAATTAGCGATTCAGGTCAATGATGAGCTCAACAGAATTGGAAAATATGTGAAGGCCAGCATATTACCAATATATGGAGGACAGCCTATTGAAAGGCAGATAAAAGCATTAAAAAGAGGTGTAGATATTGTCGTAGGAACTCCCGGTAGAGTATTGGATTTAATTAGAAGAAAGTATATCAATTTAAGCGATATACGTTTTCTTGTATTAGATGAAGCTGACGAAATGTTAGATATGGGCTTTATTGAAGATATTGAATTGATTATAGAAAGCTGTAATGACGAAAGGCAAACCATGCTCTTTTCTGCAACCATGCCTAAGGAAATAAAAAAGCTTGCCGGGAAATATATGAAACCTGAAGCCAAGCATGTATCTATTGTCAAAAATAAGATGACCGTTTCTACAGTAGATCAATTTTACTTTGAAATTAAACAAAAGGATCGATTTGAGACTTTATGCAGAATACTTGATGTTGACAATCCGTCCAGTGTTATTATATTTTGTAAAACCAAAAAAGGCGTTGATGAATTAGTAGAAGGCATGCAATCACGGAGCTATAATGTAGAAGGTATGCATGGTGGAATGGGTCAAAACCAAAGATTGAATACACTTCGAAAGTTTAAAGAAGGTAATATTGAGTTTTTAGTAGCTACAGATGTGGCAGCAAGAGGTATAGACATTGAAAACATCTCACATGTTATCAATTATGATTTGCCTCAAGATATGGAATCATATGTTCATAGAATTGGGAGGACCGGAAGAGCAAAAAAAGAAGGTATAGCCTATACATTGGTGACTCCCAGAGAATACAGGACATTAAAGCTGATAGAAAAGTTTACAAAATGCAAAATAAAAAGGAAAGAAATTCCATCTATTGATGATATTTTTACTGCACGATTCAGAAATATGTTAAGGCAGGTTAAAGAAACTTTAGAAGAAGAGCATTATAAAAAATTTATTCCTTTAGCAGCAGATTTGGATGATGAGTTTAATCTTGTAGATGTAGCTGCTGCCTTAATGCATATGGTTTACAGTAAAGAAATCAGCTTTGACTATGATCAAAGCGAAATGGATACATCTCAAAAATATATAAGGCTTTTCTTTACAGTGGGCAGAATGGACCAATTGATGCCTAAGCAGCTTTTGCAGTTCTTAAATAAAACTGCTAATGTCAATCGAGAAGATGTTGGGGATATAGATATTTTAAACAAATTTACCTTTGTTGATGTTACTGAAGGGGCTGCTGAGGCTATATTAAAGGGTTCTAAAGGAAAAAGATCAGCAGGCAGAAAAATAAACGTTGAAATATCCAATAAAAAACGCCGATAATATACTTAACAGGTAATTGTCAGAATACTTGGAATTCATCTAAAAAATATGATAAGATGAGATAAGCATTAATTTACCCTATGGTACTAAATTACTTATACAAATATATATAGAGATATAAGATTGGGATTGTATAGCTGATGAGTAAAAGTATTTATTTGGGGGGGTAAAGCTATTGGTTGAGGAAACTGTAAAGGCATCAAAAAACACAAATATTCCGGATGAGGAAAATGAAAAGGAGTCAAAAAACACAACTGTTCCCGATGAGGAAAATAAAGATGAAGAGATAAAAGATGCGATAGTTAATGTAAATATATCCAGAGATAAATTAACCGCATCGATAAATATTGAGCCTCCGGAAAATGGGGGGGCAGTACCAACATTAGAAGACATAATTAATGCTCTTAATGAAAGTAATGTTATTTATGGCTTGGATATGAATGGTATCAGAAAGCTAGCGTCTAATCCTATTTATGATAGGGATATTTTGATTGCCCGAGGGATACCTGCTGTTGATGAAGAGGATGCTTTTATAACCCACAACATACGAGTTGTCAAGAATCTAAAACCAAAAATTAACGAAAATGGAACGGTGGATTTTCATGATATTGGTATCGTGGAGAATATATCGGAAGGTCAAGTACTATGCACAAAAACACCAACTAAAAGCGGGAAAGAAGGAAAAACAGTAATAGGAACGGTTATATATCCTAAGAAAGGAAAGGATGTTCCTTTACCAATAGGTAAAAATACAAAGGCCTCGGAGGACAATTTGACGTTGATTGCCACTTCTGACGGACAAGCAGATTGTGTCGGTCATAAAATAAATGTATTAGACACCTTCGTTGTTGAAGGAGACGTAGGACCTAAAACAGGAAATATAGACTTTGTAGGGAATATAATGGTTTATGGAGATGTACTCTCCGGTTACTCTGTTACGGCTAATGGTAATATCAATATAAATGGCATTGTAGAAGCTGCAGAAATTGTAGCAGAAGGAAATATTACCATTATAAAAGGTGTTAATGGAGTAGGAAAAGGAAAGCTGGAATGCGGCGAAAACATTAACTGTAAATATATGGAGAACTGTACTGCCATAGCCGGTGGATTTATTCATTCAGAAACCATCTTGAACAGTCAAATAAAATGTGGCGAAAACCTAGAGTTAATTGGTAGGAGAGGCATGTTAATAGGTGGAAGTTGTGTGGTAGGTCAAGATGTTTTAGCAAAGACAATCGGTTCGGATGCATATATTTCTACAGAAATAGAACTGGGAAAAGATCCGGAATTATTTGAACACCATAATGAGTTAAAAGAGAAGACTTCCAAGCTTAAAAAAGAAATTAATGATCTGAACCAAGTCATTACATACCTGCAGCAGCTGCATTCTATAGGTAAAATTACAGATGAAAAGAAAAAGCTATTAGATAATGCTGTGAATACGAGAAATATTGCAGTAAATGATTTGCAAGCTTTGAATGTTGATTTTTATAATATAGAGCAATTGATTACCCATAGAGGAAAGGGTAAAATTGTCTGTACGGATAAAATCTATCCTGGAACAAAAATATCTATAGGAATGACTAAAAAGTTTATTAACAGCATATTTATAGATTCTGTTATTCTAAAAAAAGACGGAGAAATTATTATAACTTCTCCATAATGGTTAAGGGCTGATTAGAGAAAGAATAGATTAGTATAGAAAATGAATTAACGAATAGTATCGGGTTACTTGCCCGATAATCTTTGTTTTTTGACCTAAGATAAAACTTAAGGCTTAATGTAATGGTTTGAAATAAAAAGTCCTCCCAAATTAGGAGGACTTAATTTTATTCTTTTGCCGGAGGGTTGAAAAATTGTTCCGCTTCAGTGATTAATTCTGTTAATAGTTCTTTGACAGTTGTCATTTTATTGATTCTATGTACATTAGAACCGGCAAAGATTAAACCTTCTTCAGCATTACCGGTAACTGAGTCTACCAATGCATCTGTAATGCAGTAAGGTGTTGTTTTAGGGTCGCATTGGTCTAAGCATTGATAGCAATTTTTTACTTTATGCAGACTCTGTTCGGCTTTTTCAATAAATGAGTTATATAGAGCTCGGCCCGGAAGTCCAACAGGACTATTGATTAACTTTAGATCATCCTTCGTAGAATTGATATACGCCTTTTTAAAATTTATATGGGCATCACATTCTTCTGTTGCTACGAAACGACTTGCAATTTGAACACCTGATGCGCCATTATTAAGCATTTCGGCTATATCTTTTCCGGTGAAAATGCCGCCTGCCGGAATAACGGGAATTTTTTTATTATATTTAGACTGTAAAGGCTGAATGGCCTTTAAGACGTCTTTAACAATATCCATTAATGCAGGAACATTGTTTTCCAATAAATGATTCATTCTAAAACCAAGATGACCACCTGCTTGAGGACCTTCTACAATAATTGCATCAGGTAAATAGTTATAATTACGATACCATAATTTTGAGATGGTGGATGCAGCTTTGCCTGAAGATACAATAGGAGCAATCTTAGTAGCAGAATTTTTTATGAGTTCGGGTAAATTCTTAGGGATACCTGCTCCGGAAATAATTAAGTCAACCTTTTCTTTTACAGCAGTTGTAACCAATTCAGAATAATTATTAGTAGCGGTTAAAAAATTAACGCCAATAATACCATTAGGGCTAATGGCTTTTGCATTACGTATTTCTTTAATGAGCCCAGCTATATTTGCAGAACGATTATCTTTTCTAAAGTTTGGTTCTTTAAAGCCTGGGTGAGAACCGGAAATGATACCGATACCACCTTGGTTCGCTACTGCGCCGGCTAAATTTGACATAGATACACCAATACCCATGCCCCCTTGGATAATCGGAATTTTTGCTACAAGGTTTCCAATTTTTAAGGATGGAAGCTTCATGATCAATCTCCTTTTTATTTTAATAATTAGTTTAAGTATATGGTATAATATATATGGTGTCAATATCTAGTATCACAAACCCATGACACATAGATATTTAAACTACTAGTCGTAGAGTTTAAAATCGATAAGAAATTCTTTCTTATGACTTCTTTATAAATAGTAAAAGGATAAATCCTAAATCCTATTGAACGAATATAAATATTTTTTCCCTAAATATTATGATACCATTTTAAATAAATTATTAACAATGTTTTTTTAGGGAATTATATAATATTGTAGAAAAAAAGAGTCGGAGGCATCTATGAGTCCAAATTATGCATTGGTTACAGAACAAATTATTCATAAAAATTTAAAGGAAGATAAAATACCGTCATTACTTATTCATAGTTGCTGTGCGCCTTGCAGTTCTTCTGTTATTGAGTATTTAAGTCGACATTTTAAGATAACCGTTTTTTATTTCAATCCCAACATAACAGACCAAAAGGAATATGATATGAGAAAGCTGGAACAGAAAAAATTTATAGAAACTTTTAAAACGGATATGCATGTTGATTTTATAGAAGGGAATTATAACGTAAAAGATTTTTATTCTTTTGCAACACCATTAAGCCATCATAAAGAAGGCGGGATGCGATGTTTTAAGTGCTATCAATTCAGATTGGAAGAAACTGCAAAAAAAGCTAAAGAAGGCGGTTATGATTATTTTGCCACAACATTGACTGTAAGCCCTCTTAAAAATGCCCAAAAGATTAATGAAATAGGAAGACAGCTTGAGGAGCAATATAAAGCTTCCTATTTATATTCTGATTTTAAGAAGAAAGACGGCTATAAACGTTCTATGGAATTGTCTAGAGAATACGGTCTCTATAGACAAAACTATTGCGGCTGCGAGTTTTCAAAGAATAATGATAATTTGGGTTAAATTATATTGCATTTATGACTTATGTTTGTTATAGTATATAAGGATGTCGTAAAATAAATGATATCGTAAAAAAATACACACATTTTGAATACTTTTTAAATTGGTGCTGCGTGGGCAGAAGTTTAATTAGAATGATCAAAATGGAGGTAAAAACCAAGGAGGTAAATTATGTCAGTTATATCAATGAAACAGCTATTAGAAGCGGGTGTGCATTTTGGACACCAAACCAGAAGATGGAACCCTAAGATGGCAAAGTACATCTTTACAGAGAGAAATGGTATTTATATCATTGACCTACAAAAAACAGTGAAGAAGGTAGAAGAAGCTTATTCATTTGTAAAAGAAGTTGCTGCTTCCGGAAAACCAATCCTATTTGTAGGGACTAAGAAGCAGGCACAAGATTCAGTAAAAGAAGAAGCTAAAAGATGTGGTATGTTCTATGTTAATCACAGATGGTTAGGCGGCATGTTGACAAACCATAAAACCATTGGCAAAAGAATTGATCGTTTAAATCAAATCAAGACCATGGAAGAAGACGGCACATTTGATAAATTAACTAAGAAAGAAGTCATCAAATTAAGAGCAGAGCAAGAAAAATTAGAAAAATTCCTAGGCGGGATTAAAGAGATGAAAGGAATGCCCGGTGCAATTTTCATCGTTGATCCCAGAAAAGAAAGAATTGCTGTTAAAGAAGCAAGAATATTAGGAATACCTGTTGTAGGAATTGTAGATACTAATTGTGACCCTGATGAAGTGGATTATGTCATTCCGGCAAACGATGATGCGATTCGTGCGGTAAAGCTGATCTCAGGTAAGATGGCTGAAGCAGTAATTGAGGCAAATCAAGGTGAGCAGATAGAAGAATAAATTCTAGGGTAAGGGTCATCTCTTACCTTTTTATATGTATAAATTGAAGGAGGCGTTAAATATGGCAGTTACAGCTGCAATGGTAAAAGAAATACGTGAGAGAACAGGTGCTGGCATGATGGATTGCAAAAAAGCACTAACGGAAACCGATGGCGATATGGATAAAGCAATTGAGATTTTAAGAGAAAAAGGTTTAGCAAAGGCTGCTAAGAAATCCGGAAGGATTGCTGCAGAAGGGCTTATCAATCTTAAGACAAGTGATAATGGTGATAAGGCAATCGTAGTTGAAGTGAACTCAGAAACAGATTTTGTTGCTAAGAATGAAGAATTTAAAGCATTCGTAAACGATGTAGCAGAACTATTATTAAACTCTGATATTGCTACAGTGGAAGAATTGTTGAGTGCTGACCTAAATGGCATAACCGTTCAAGAAATGCTTAATAACAAAATATCTAAAATTGGCGAGAATATGAACATTAGAAGATTTGAAAGATTTAATACACCTTCTACAGTTAATGTTGGATACATACACGGCGGCGGAAGAATTGGCGTTATTGTAGAATTGGCCACTGAAGCAGCTTATAATGAAGTTGAAGCATTGGGTAAAGATATTGCTATGCAAATTGCTGCAATGAACCCAAAATATATATCAGAAGCAGATGTAGATCAAGCCTATATAGAAAATGAAAAGAAAATTTTAACTCAACAAGCTTTGAACGAAGGCAAACCAGAGGCTATTGTTGAAAAAATGGTTGTTGGAAGACTTAAAAAAGAATTAAAGCAAGTATGCCTGTTAGACCAAGCATTTGTTAAAGATGGCGATATAAATGTGGGTCAATATGTTAAGAATTGTGGTAAAGATTTAGGTAAAGATATTAAAGTAAATCGTATGGTAAGATTCGAAATTGGTGAAGGAATAGAGAAAAAAGAAGAAAACTTTGCAGATGAAGTTGCAAAACAGATAAACAATTAATTATAATATAAAAAGAACACTATTTACTATAGTAGTGTTCTTTTTTTGAAGACGCAGTATTGTTTTTGAAATTTCAACAACTTATGGAGGTATTAGCATTGGAGCCCAAATATAAAAGAGTGATATTAAAATTAAGCGGAGAAGCACTCGGTGGAAGCAAAGGATTTGGTGTGGATGAAGAAACATTAATTTCAATTGCAAAGCAGATTAAGAGTATTGGCGAACTTGGTGTTGAGGTTGCTGTCGTGGTTGGCGGCGGTAATTTCTGGAGAGGCAGAAGCAGTAAAACAATGGATAGGGCTACAGCAGATTATATGGGGATGCTGGCAACAGTCATCAACTCGTTAGCATTACAAGACGCACTAGAAAGTGTAGATGTACCGACAAGAGTGCAAACAGCTATTGAAATGATGGAAATAGCTGAACCTTATATCAGAAGAAAAGCGATGTCTCACTTGGATAAAAAGATAGTTGTGATATTTGCGGCAGGAACAGGAAACCCATTCTTTTCTACTGATACAACGGCTGCACTTAGAGCAGCAGAAATTGAGGCGGAGATTATTCTTCTAGCTAAAAAAGTGGATGCAGTATATGATGATGATCCTCAACAAAACCCTAACGCAAAGAAATTGGATGAAATTTCTTTTATTGAAGTATTAAACAAAGGATTAGGCGTGATGGATGCTACAGCAGCATCGCTATGTATGGATAATAACATACCTATTCATGTTTTTGGGCTGAATGAACCTGGCAATATGATAAAGGCAATCTATGGAGAAAAAATTGGGACTTTAGTAAAATAAGGAGGTTTTAATATGCAATTACATTTTTCAGTACACGATAACTTAAATGAGAAGATGAGGAAAACGGTAGATGTGTTGGTTGATAACTTAAAAGGCGTAAGAGCCGGTAGAGCGAATCCATCATTGCTTGATAAAGTTCTTGTGGACTACTACGGTTCACCTACACCGCTTATGCAGTTAGCAAATATATCTGCACCTGAACCTAGGTTACTGCTGATTCAACCATTTGACCCTTCGGCTATTACAGATATTGAAAAAGCCATTACTCAATCTGAACTGGGTATTAACCCGGCGAATGATGGAAAAGTTATACGACTGGCAGTTCCTCAACTAACAGAGGAAAGAAGAAAAGAGTTGACTAAGCTGGTTAAGAAAATGGGAGAAGAAGCTAAAGTTGCATTAAGAAACGAAAGACGACATGCTAATGATGATTTAAAAAAATTAGAAAAGAATGGTGAACTAACCCAAGACGATTTAAAAGCAGCTTTAGAGGAAGTACAAAACATGATTAACAAACAGGTACAAGAAGTAGATGGCATTATATCCAGCAAAGAAAAAGAAATCTTAGAAGTATAGAAACAATATTAAATTGAAATCACTAAAGGATAATACATATTTATAGACATTTTAATTTTTCCAGTGTATATTATAACTAGATTAAGCTCCTTTTGGAGCTTAATTTACTTATATTAATGATTTATAACCATTAATATTGATATACTTACTTCAAGAATAAAAGGTAGATATCTATATTATGATTATGGCTATTATGTTACAATAACCTTAATACGTCTTTACGAGGTGAGAGAATGATAGAAAGCGATACATTAGACAAAACAAAAATTCCAAAGCATATTGCAATCATTATGGACGGTAATGGAAGATGGGCGAGAAGTAAAGGACTTCCTCGTGCTGCAGGACATAAAGCAGGAGTAGAAGCTATACGTGAAATTGTTAGAGCATCTTCTGATATGGGTATAGGATATTTGACCGTATACGCTTTTTCTACAGAAAACTGGACCAGGCCGAAAGAAGAAGTGAGTACTTTATTTAGTTTATTGTTAATCTATTTGGATAAAGAAATTAAAGAAATTCACAGCAACAATGTAAAACTAAATATTATTGGAGATTATCAAAAACTATCTAATAATATTACTAAAAAAATAACGAAGTCTTTAGAACTCACAAAGAATAATACGGGCTTGGTATTTAATATCGCTTTAAATTACGGTTCTCGCGATGAGATGGTTGGAATGGTCAAAAAAATATATGACCTTATAAAAAACAGTGATATTGAGCAAGATGATATTAACTATGAATTAATTGACAGTTTGTTTTATACAAAGGGAATACCGGATCCGGACTTGGTGATTCGTACCAGTGGAGAGTTGCGATTAAGCAATTTTTTACTGCCACAGTTAGCTTATAGTGAATTGTGGTTTACAGATGTACTATGGCCGGATTTTAGGAAAGAGCATTTAATTGAAGCCATTATTTCATATCAGAAAAGAAAGCGACGATACGGTGGCATCGAAGCGGAGGAGAATAATGAAGGTTAGAATTATTTCTGCATTGATACTCATACCACTTTTATATGCAGTATATAGTGGTGGTTGGATTCTAAAAATTGCAGGATTTATCATAGGCCTAATGGCCCTAAAAGAATTCTATAATGCTTTTAAAGGGTTAGAAATAAAACCCTCTTTTATGATTGGAACAGTCAGCAGCATTATTTTATATCTTTTTATTTTCTTTAACATATTGAACCATTTATGGTCTCTATGGATTTTTATAACGATCCTATTGATTCTTTTAACCATATTAATTAAAAAGGATTCATGGGTAAAGGAAGGCGCTGTAACAGCATTAGGCATACTTTATGTGGTCTTTTTTTCCTTTCATGTTATTTTAATTGATAACATTGAAAAATATAATATTATGATATGGTTAGTTTTTGTAACTGCTTTTGTAACGGATACTTGCGCTTATTTTTCAGGCTATTTGTTTGGAAAACACAAATTATGGCCGGAAATCAGCCCTAAGAAAACCATTGAAGGTGCTGTAGGGGGTACTATTGGAAGTATAGTGGTATCCGCTTTGTTTGGATATTTCATGGCATCAGATTTAATGATGCATTACATAATCATTGGTTTTATTGGTAGTATTGCCGGTCAAACAGGGGATCTAACAGCTTCTGCATTTAAGCGAAGATTAGGAATTAAAGATTTCGGTACAATGATTCCAGGTCATGGTGGTATACTGGATAGATTTGACAGTATTCTTCTTACTGCTCCTATTATTTATTATTACATCATTTTATTCATTCAATAATACTATAGGCAGCATCTTGTATAGTCATATACCCAAGGAAAAACGAGAGGATAAGACATGAAAAAAATAGCGATACTTGGTTCTACAGGTTCAGTGGGGACTCAGGCATTGGACATTGTTCAAAACAATAAAGAAAAATTTGAAGTAACGGCTTTAACTGCAGGTAAAAATATTCAGCTGCTTTCAGAACAAATACGAGAATATCAACCAAAGATTGCAGTGACAGCAGAAGAAAAAGATGCGATACAATTAAAAAAAGAATTTAAGAATGTAGAGATTCTCTGGGGCATGGAAGGCCTTATAGCTGCAGCTTCTGAAAGTGAATCCAACATGGTTTTGAATGCATTGGTTGGAATGATTGGACTTCTTCCTACATATTATGCTATCAAAGAAGGAAAAGATATTGCATTAGCCAATAAGGAAACTCTGGTTGCCGGCGGTCATTTAATTATGAATGCTGTAAAAGAATACGGGGTTAAATTATTGCCTATTGATAGTGAACACAGTGCAATTTTTCAATGTCTTCAAGGTAATGGTTCAAATAAAATAAATCGGATCATTTTGACTGCATCAGGAGGACCTTTTCGAGGATATACGAAGGAAAAATTACAAGCAGTTACGGTCGATGAAGCTTTAATGCATCCAAATTGGAGTATGGGCGCTAAGATTACCGTAGACTCTGCTACAATGATGAATAAAGGATTGGAAGTCATTGAAGCCTATTGGTTGTTTGATGTTTCAATTGATCAGATAGATGTTATTGTTCATCCTCAAAGCATCATTCATTCTATGGTAGAATATGAAGATCATTCGGTAATTGCTCAGCTTGGTCTTCCGGATATGAAAGTGCCGATACAGTATGCTTTAACATATCCTAATAGGATGCCCAATGATTTAAAGCATTTAAATCCTGCAGATATTGGTGCATTAACTTTTGAAAAGCCTGATTTTGAAGTATTTGAATGCTTAAAACTTGCTTATGACGCAGTGAAGAAAGAGGATAGTTACGCCATTGCATTAAACGCAGCTAATGAAATATTGGTACAATTATTTTTAGAAAAAAAGATTAAATTTTTAGATATACAAAATAATATAATTAAAGCGATGGAATCCCACAATCCTATATCTCATCCAACCTTGGATGAAATAATAGCGATAGATGGGCAAATACGAGAGAAGGTGTTATTGGGATGGTCTTGACAATTATTACTGCCATTATAGTATTTGGAATCTTAGTGATTCTCCATGAAGCAGGACATTTTTTTGCTGCAAAATCAGTAGGGATTAGAGTCAATGAATTCGCTATTGGAATGGGTCCCATCATTTTTAGAAAGAAAAATGGGGAGACGGAGTACTCATTAAGAGCACTGCCCCTTGGCGGCTTTGTAAAAATGGAGGGTGAAGATGAAGAGTCTTATGACGAGAGAAGCTTTAATGCAAAACCAATTTTTGCAAAAATATTGGTATTAGTAGCAGGTTCTGCAATGAATTTCATTTTTGCTATTCTCATTATGATTACTCTTTTTTCTGTAACCGGTTTTCCAACCAATGACAATATTATTGGTGAGGTTGTTGCAGGTAACCCTGCTGAAGAAGCAGGTATACAAACTGGCGATGAAATAATCAATATAGAAGGTACGGAGATTAACACATGGGAAGATATTGTAGGTGTTATTACCGCAAGTACCGGAGAACAAATTCATATTACACTAAGAAGAAATGGCGAAATAATAGAACTGGATTCGAACATTATGGTAGAAAACGGCAGGCGGATAATTGGTATTCTTCAAACTAAAGAATTTTCTTTTAAGAGAGCTGTTGTTGAAGGGACTAAATATTCATTTATGTTAGTCGGTGCAATGCTAAATTTCTTTGTCATTTTGTTTAGAGGGCAGGCATCTTCAAATGATGTAGTAGGACCTGTCGGTATTATTCACTTAGTAGGAGAAGCCGCAAGGATGGGGCCTGTTTATGTGGCTAACTTTACAGCCATGATCAGCATGAACTTAGCCGTTATTAATCTGCTGCCTTTTCCGGCGCTGGATGGTGGGCGATTATTGCTTCTAGTGGTTCAAGGTATTACAGGTAAAAAAATTGATCCCGAGAAAGAAGGATTTATTCATTTTATTGGATTCGTAATATTAATTGGACTTATGATATTTGTAACCTTTAAAGACTTTGATCGGTTTATATTTAAATAGCACAAGGTTACAGGTGACAAGAATATAAGAAAATGTAGGGTTGGGTCTCCGTGCCCAACCTGATTAATTAGTGGATGATATTCGAATAAGTTGGGAGCTCTGATTATGTTTAAAAGAAGACAAACAAAACAAGTCATCTGTGGAGGTCTTGCTATTGGAGGGGGGGCGCCAATTTCCATTCAGTCTATGACCAATACAGATACAAAAGATATAAATAGCACGGTAGATCAAATAAAAAGATTAGAAACAGCAGGATGTCAATTGGTAAGAGTTGCGGTTCCTGATCTTGAAGCAGCATATGCTGTTGGGGCTATAAAAAAGCAGTCCAAGATTCCTGTAGCAGCGGACATACACTTTGATTACCGTTTAGCAGTTGAAGCCATTCATCAAGGCGCCGATAAGATTAGAATAAACCCCGGCAACATTGGGTCAAGTGAAAAGGTTCAAGTTATTATCAATGAAGCCAAAGACTATCAAATACCTATACGAATAGGTGTCAATTCAGGTTCATTAGAGAAATCAATAATTGCTAAATATCAAGGCGTTACTGCCCAAGGGTTAGTGGAAAGTGTATTAAATCAAATCAAAACCATAGAAGATATGGACTTTGACAATATCATTATTTCTCTAAAATCATCTAGCGTTAAGATGAATTATGAAGCCCATAAGTTGATATCAAGCAAAATAAGCTACCCATTGCACATCGGCATTACAGAGTCCGGGACAGTACAAAGTGGAAAAATAAAATCAGCTGTTGGAATAGGCGCATTGCTTTTAGAAGGTATAGGCGATACCATAAGAGTATCCTTAACAGGTGATCCGGTACAAGAAATATATGCAGCAAAAGAAATCCTTAAAGCTGCAGAAGTTATCCAAGACGGTATTAATATTATTTCGTGTCCAACTTGTGGCAGATGTCATGCTAATTTAGAAAAAATAGCGACCTCTGTAGAGAATAGAACAAAGGACATTAACAAAAACTTAACCGTAGCCATAATGGGCTGTGAAGTTAATGGGCCTGGAGAAGCTAAAGAAGCAGATTTAGGCTTAGCTTGCGGCAAAAAAAATGTATTACTCTTCAAAAAGGGAGAAATCGTTGCAAAGCTCAAAGAAGAAGAGGCCGAAGATGTACTCATTCAAGCAATATCTGAGATGTAAAGCGGCAGCGATGGTTGAAGTGATGGTTAATGAACCTTAAAAAATGGCACCCAAAAAAGAAAGTAAATTGGCACTACAATGGTTTAATTTCTTCATGCTATGATAGATAAAAAGAAAATATAGATGAATGAAATGGAGGATTAAAAAAATTTTATTAATATCGGATGAATGTAGACAAGCTTACCCCGGCGTATCTGTAGGATTACTGGTTATGAAAAATGTATGCAATTTGCAATTTCATCAAGCATTGGAAGACAAAAAGCAAGAATTACAAAATGCTTTAAAAAGTCAATTTAATGAATACAGCAGAAGTGATTTTAAAAATATAGAAATAATAAAAAAATATGTGGATTATTATAAACGATTTAAAAAGAATTATCATGTTTTATTCCAGCTAGAATCTGTAGCATTGAATAAAAAATCCATACCATCGGTTTCTACATTGGTTGAAGCCATGTTTATGGGTGAGTTGAAAAATTTTTTATTATCTGCCGGACATGATTTACAAGATGTGAATTTTCCTATTACTTTGGATATTTCAAAAGGTGGGGAAGCATATACAGGCATCAATAATAAAGAACAACGGTTAATTGCAAATGACTTATTTATTAAAGATCAGAACGAAATTATTTCCAGTATTATTTACGGACCGGATAGACGTACCCGTATACAGCAAAACACCCAAGAAGTCATGTATGTGGTATATGCGTTACCGGGAATAGAAGAGCATATCGTTTTGAACCATTTAAGAGATATAAAAGAATATACCTGTTTGTTTTCACCAAAAGCAGATGTTGAACGAATGAAGGTTTTTAAGGATTAAGTAACGATAATATTTAAGGTTGGGCTTTATGCCCAACCTTAAAATTAAGGAAATATATTCACTAAAAAAATGATTATAACACCTTCATCTTAATCCGTTTCAAAAATATCAAACACTGCATAGGCTATGGGGATCACAAGAAAAACAAGCCATCCTGGGTGCCATAGCCCATAAATAAATGAAATATAAAGATATATCATGGTGCATAGTATGGATACAATCGTACCAATAGCGTTTTTTCTCTTTTTAGATAGAGTTTTATTGGATGCTGACGCGTTGTACTCTTTTTGGTTCACAGCCTTGTTATACATATAAAATCTCTCAAACATAAAACCACCCCTTATTATGATTAATATGCCTGCTGCGATCATTAAGCCAAATATTAGTAAATTCATATCATTGCTGAAAGGTAATACAGTAAATCCAAAAGCGCTGACGATAAATATAGCGATAGCCAGCATAATGAGCTTTTCAGCATTCTTTTTCAGCTCAATTGCTATTATCTTAGGTTTCTTACTTTTAAAATCAAATTCTTCTCCACGAATGAATTCATCTATGGATAATTGGAAGATATCTGCCAAAGCAGTGATGTTATATATATCCGGCGTGGCTTCACCTCTTTCCCATTTGGAAATTGCTTGCCTGCTGACACCTACACGCTCTGCCAATACTTCTTGTGACATATTGAATTCTTTTCTTAATGTTATAATTCGATTACCGATATCGTGCATTGTATTTTCCCCTTCTTTCTATCCATTTACAGTTTACCATTTTTTTCAAATTTCATGCTAACTAATTTTAAATAGGTATAGTTCTGAGT
>JAKSCF010000678.1 GCA_022360735.1 Clostridia bacterium | reverse complement strand
TCGTATTAACCAAAATAGGAATCAGTATTAATAGAACTCCTGAAATACAGTGATTAATAAAAAGCTGCTTTCGTGTAAATGGAAAAGCATGAATCACTGCAGTGGAATGATTTTGCTGCATATATCTGAATATTAGTACTGCAGCAGCAATAGGTGCAGACATTAAGAATAAGTAACAAAAGAAGGTTTCATTTTCTAAAAATCGAGTTATTTCATAACGCCCATGTTTCGCTAAATTATCATAAATCATAAGGATAGGAAAAACCCCAGCCAAACATAACATTAAAGTATATAAAGCACCTATTCCCCAGAATCGTTTTAAGTCTTCTAATATAATATGCTT
Organism: Clostridia bacterium; assembly: GCA_022360735.1. The sequence goes on along the minus strand of JAKSCF010000678.1, from coordinate 5,262 downwards.
GTTAAAAAATAATGCCTTCGATTTCATGTCCGTCACCCCCAAGTTCATAGATAAATATTTCTTCCAGTGTAAGAGGCAGTACATCTAACAATAAAGGATTATAAGCCTCTAATTCTTTAATGATATGGTTTCTGTCACCTTTAACAATCATAAGCTGAATGCTGCCGCGGTTTTCAAAATGAAGTACATCAAGTTTTTCTTTTAGATCAGTCCCTGTATGTGAATCAAATGCAACTTGAATTTTAGAGATATCGGTTTTGAGTTCATCTAATTCTCTTTCTAAAACCATTCGGCCGTTATTTAAGATGCCAATAGAATCACAAATACCTTCCATCTCTTTTAAATTGTGTGATGATACAAGAACACACATTTCTCGATCGGCTACATCTTCAACAATGATTTTCCATACTTTTTTTCTTACCAATGGGTCCAATCCATCGATAGGTTCATCTAAGATTAAAACCTCAGGCATACAAGACATTGTTAAAATAAAGGCAGCTTGCTTCTTCATCCCTTTAGAGAATTTACTAATACGTTTTGTCTCGCTTAATTTAAAGATAGTCAGCATTGCTTCATACCTTTTTTGATTCCATTTTTCATATATTTTTTTATAATATTTGGCCATATTTTTTAGATTATAAGCCGAAAAGAAGTATAAGTCATCGGATATGTAACCAATATTTGACTTGATGGGTACATTTTCGTAAACAGGAGCTTGATTCACTAAAACTTCCCCTTCATCTTGCTTATAGACACCCGTAATATGTTTAATCAGAGTTGTTTTACCTGCACCATTGGCGCCTACCAGCCCATATATAGAACCTTTTTTTACTGTCAGATTTAAATTGGATAGCACATTATATCCATTAAAAGACTTTGATATATTTTTTACTTCAATCATTGTGTTTTCCCCCTTTCCAAGATGACATGATTTGCTTGAAAAAAATCTCAAGATCTTTAGGCTTTACACCCATGTAAAGTAATTCCCAGGTTGAACTTTTTATTTGCTCTTTAAGATTTTCTTCTTTCACTCTATCTATTACCGAATCAGACCGCTCGGAGACAAAACTTCCCAATCCTTTGACAGAATAAATATAACCTTGGTATTCTAATTCTCTATACGATTTTTGTATGGTATTGGGATTGATCGTAAGCTGTTTTGCCAAATCCCTAACAGAAGGCATTTTTTCATCAGGCTTTAATACGCCGTTAATAATCAGTTCCTTATAATTCTCCACGATTTGCTCGTATATAGGTTTTCTGTTTTTTAAATCAAGCTGAAACATATTTGACCTCCTTTCATAATGCAGCGGCTATGTGTACTATGACAAATAGTACACTCATAATATACTGTATTTAGTTTCAATAGTCAATAATAATATTAATAAAAATTAAAAAAAGTAAGATTAACTAACATATCATTGATTCAGTTGGAGAAGCATATAAACTATAATGAAAGCTTAAAAAGAGAAATTAAAATATGTTAGAGGGATAGTTGGCATGATATTGACTATAATTATTTTTTATACTAAAATTTGTTAAGACATGATATGCATTAAGTTATGGGGTGATGGTAGTATTATAAGAATAATCAACTAATATTTTCTAAATAATTGGAGAAAAGTGATGAAAGATTTAACACAAGGCAATGAAAGCAGATTAATCTTTTTTTTCGCGCTTCCTATGCTGATAGGAAATGTGCTTCAGCAACTCTATAACACCATAGATGGCATCATTGTAGGAAGGGTATTGGGAGAAACGGCTTTGGCCGCAGTAGGCGTCAGTTTTCCCATTTTGTTCTTACTGGTTGCTTTGCTGATGGGTGTTGGGATGGGTGCTACTATATTGATCTCTCAATTTTATGGTGCAAAAGATTATGAGAATGTCATCAAGACCATAGATACCATCATGATAACCAACTACATAATGGCCATAGGCATTACGCTCTTAGGGATAGCTGTAACCAAGCCTATTTTAATTTGGCTTAAAACACCACCGGATGTACTGCCTGAGGCAGCAGCTTATTTGAAGGTCATATTTATTGGAATGATTGGTATGGTAGGCTATAACTTGGTAAGCGCTATACTGAGAGGACTAGGGGACTCTAAAACGCCTCTATATTTTATCATTATAGCGACTATACTTAATATTATATTAGATATTGTATTCATCATGGTTTATAATTTTGGAGTGGCAGGTGCTGCATGGGCAACGATTATCTCACAGATGGTTTCTTTCATTGTAGGTATCATATATTTAAATAAGAAAAATGATGTGATTAAATTTTCACTTAAAAATATACAGTTTGACAAAAAACTTTTGATAGAAAGTTTGAGAATAGGTTTTCCTACCGGTATACAGCAGATGTTGGTTTCCATCAGCTTTATTATTCTGCAAAGCATCATTAATTCATTTGGAACCATTGTCATTGCTGCATATACTGCAGGCTCAAGAATTCAAGCATTTGGTATCATGCCTGCCATGAATATCAATATGGCAGTATCGGCATTTACAGGACAAAACTTAGGTGCAGGAAAGAATGAGCGAGTGAAGAATGGATACACAGCAGCATTAAAAATATCTTTATGGATTGCGGCGGCAACGATTTTAATCATATTTGTATGGGGCAGATTTTTAATTTCACTGTTTAATGATAACTTGGAAGTGATACAAATTGGATATGAATTTTTAATTATTGTGAGTCCGTTTTTTATTACCGGATCGATTATGTTTATTACAATGGGTATATTAAGAGGTGCCGGAGATACCATTGCTGCAATGATTATTTCAATTGCAGCGCTTTGGGGCGTACGTTTACCTGTGGCAAGACTTTTATCCGCTAAAATAGGATACGAAGGTATCTTTTGGTCTATTGGTGCCGATTGGACGGTTGGGGCTGTCATGGTAGTTATTTATTACTTAACCGGACGATGGAAAACTAAAGTAAGCGTTCAAAAATTTAAAAAAAATGATATGCCGGATGATAAAAAATGAGTGAAATGAGGAGAAAAAAATGAGTGTATTTGAATTAGGACCTATAAGACCGCCAAGTGAAGCAAATAGCTTGTTATTAAGAGTCACAAGAAATTGTCCGTGGAACAGATGCAAGTTCTGTATGCTTTATAAAACCGATAAGTTTTCTCCAAGATCAGTAGAAGAAATCAAAGCAGATATAGATATTATGTATGACTTTAAAACCATGATTACAGAATCTTCTCAAGATAACCTTAATAAAAGATATTCACAATTAAAGGAAGATGAGCAGCATGGTTTTATCATGATTTATCAATGGTTAAAAAGTGCTGATAAATCTGTGTTTTTGCAAGATGCTAATTCAATAGTGTTAAAGCATGAAAAACTGGTTGAAGTCTTAAATTATTTGGAACAAAAGTTTCCTGAAATCAATAGAATTACAACCTATGCAAGGGCAGATACATTGTCAAAATTATCTTTAGATCAGTTGAGGCTGCTTAAAGAAGCAGGGTTAACCAGAATACATTCAGGATATGAATCCGGTTCAGATGAAGTCTTAAAACTTATTAACAAGGGGATTACTAAACAGCAAGAAATTGATGCAGGCATAAAAGTGAAGCATGCTGATATAGAGCTTTCTATTTATATGATGCCCGGTCTGGGAGGCAGAAGATGGACTGCTGAAAATGCTTTGGAAACAGCAGATGTGGTCAATCAAATCAATCCCGATTTTGTTAGGATGAGAACTTTTGTCATCAAAAAAGATTCCGAAATATGGTATAATACATTAAATCAAGAATTTGATGAGTGTACAGATTTTGAAAAAGTACAGGAAATAAAATTGTTTTTAGAGAACCTAAATGGAATAGATACCATGATTAAAAGTGATCATATTGTCAATTTGCTTGAAGGTATCCAAGGACATGCAACAAGAGATAAAGCCAAAATGCTTGATGTTATAGAAGCATTTGAAAATCTTCCGGTTGAAGATCGTCAATTTTTTCAGCTGGCCAGACGCATTGCTGTAGTAAGAAATCCGGAAGATATTACACATCTTTCAGAAGAACAAAAATTGAAAATCCGAGAAACCCTTAAATCTATGAAAACAGAAGAAGAATTTGAAGGACTTTTAAAAGAATTATTAAGACGATACATATAGTTTTTAGGGGACAGGTTACAGGGTCAGTACTGTAGGGAGGGGGCCTATGGACACCGCTTAAAGGGTATCTAATTAAATTTATTTATATAAAAGGAGTGAATGAAATGGGAACTGTACATATTGGGGCAAATAAAGGAGATATTGCGGAAACGATACTGATGCCGGGAGATCCACTTAGAGCAAAATTTATAGCTGAGAAATTTTTAGAAAATCCTGTATGCTACAATGAAGTACGTGGCATGTATGGTTATACAGGCACTTATAAAGGAAGAAGGATTTCGGTTCAAGGTTCCGGAATGGGAATGCCTTCTATAGGTATATATTCATTTGAGCTGATTACTCAGTTTGGCGTAAAAAACTTAATAAGGGTAGGTTCATGTGGGTCCTTGCAGGAAGATATAAAGGTTAGAGATGTTATCTTAGGCGTAAGTGCTTCAAGCAACTCCAGATATGTCCATAACTTTGATTTACCTGGTAATTATGCACCAACTGCTAGTTTTGAACTGTTATCTAAAGCAAAAGAAATTGCGGATAGCAAAGGCATACCTGTAAAAGCAGGTAATATATTGTCCAGCGATGTATTTTATGATGATAATCCGGATGCTTGGAAAGCCTGGGCAAAGATGGGCGTCTTGGCAGTTGAAATGGAAGCAGCCGCACTCTATATGAATGCGGCACGGTTAGGTGCTAATGCACTGACGATATTAACCGTAAGCGATAGCTTAGTCACTCATGAGGCTACTACATCAGAGGAAAGAGAAAAAACATTTACAGATATGATGGAAATTGCACTGGAATTAGAATAAGAAAAAATAAGCATTAAAAAAAAGCAGAGGACTTTGAAAATATAGACTTCAAAAGTCCTCTTTTTTTTAATAAAAGGTAAGTAAACGTCTTAATATGCTTTGTTCGCTGTTTAAATCTCTTATATCGTATAACGAGATGGGAAAAAATGGAAACCCTTGAGCATAAGGGACGAGTTGATAAAGCTGAAAAAAAACAATAAGAGATTTGTCTGCTAAGTAATACTCTTGTTCAGAAGAGATTTTTTTAAAATCTCCTAAAGTATATAGATGTCTTTGTTCGATTTGTTCTTTAATCATAGAGGATAATTCTTCTACATATTCACT
>JAKSCF010000091.1 GCA_022360735.1 Clostridia bacterium | reverse complement strand
TAATATTCTCACATTATTTTCTAATTCTTCAAAGGCTTTGGTTTCTAAAATGGTTTCAGGCGAATATGCCAGATATATTTTTTTATTAAGGGATTTTATTTTTGGTGCAATAAAGTTGTTAAATGTTCCGGGAATCATGGTTGTTCTAAAAATCAACAAATCCTCATCTACTAAAGATGGTAAAATAGTGTCTAATACATTTGAAAGAGGGAAAATATCATGGCAGCCATCTTCTTTGTCTGCAATACCAACCGTTATAATAAATATTGCGGGATCACTGTTTTGTCTATTAAAATTATTATGGACGGACAGCTTATCATTTTTAATTAAATCTTGCGCCACTTTTCCAATATGAACACCTTTATAAAGCTCTTGTATATTAATAGAGCCTTTATTAATTGCTTCTACTACTTTCTCATTGATATCAATTCCTATGACATCATGTCCTCTTAAAGCTATCCATGTCGCCATAGGTAATCCGATATGGCCCAGTCCAAAAACATATACATGCATATATGCTCAACCTCCACATTTCATTAATTATCATATTTCGATGTTATAGGCATTTTTCACCTAAAATATCATATGATTCTTTCAAGGATAATGTTTATGTTTTATCAAAATATATTATATAAACTCTAATCCAGTCGAATGAAATAGGAAGAAGTCTACTATATTTCACTATTATCCAACTTTTAGATATATGGTTTTAAAGCTTCTATAAATTCATGTGCTCGCTGATAACAGGTGTGGTTGTTGTGGACTTCTTTATATCCTTCTGCAGCAATTGCTTCACGAGCAGCATCGTGCTTTAAATAATAATTTACCAATTCTAATGTCTCTTCTTCCGAGTCGGTCAATGCAAGATGCTTTCGGTCTTCAAAGATATTGGATAACGCCTTAGTCCTATAGGAGAGAAAAAATGCTTGGCATCCAAGTACTTCAAATGGTCTGCCTGTGGTTTTGGTTTCAGAAATATTATCCCATTCCAAACCCAGCACAATTTTCGATGAACTATATAATACTGGAAGTTCATAATAATTCAGATAACCTTTAAAAAATTTTTGAGGAACAAGTGTATCCCAGCCTTCTCCCCAAATTGTAATATGATAACCCCTTTCAACCAGCGGAATTACGATTTTATCGATACAGGTTTTTCTTAATATTTCTTCACCATTATTTTCTGTTCCCAAAACTTGATTAATAACATAATCACATTGAAGCCGTTCATGAAAACTGGCTGCTATTGTTATATCTGCCCTATACTTCTCATCAGGCTCCCGCCTGTTATGAAGCGGAGGATAATATCCATATCTTAGCAATGAACAAGGTTTTCCGATACGCTTATACCCTTCCAGACACTCTTCCGCAGGCGTAAAAACAAAGTCAGCACTCTCTGCAATTTTTATGCTATATCTCTGATGATATGTGCGGTCCTCTGTTGCCCAATAGACGTGAAAAATCCCTTTATCTTTGCAGGCTTTTTTTAATGCTTCAAAATCAACATGAATTTCAGGTCGACCAATAGTGAAAATAAAATTTGGTTTTACCTCATCAATAAGTTTACAAATTTGTGAATAACTCATACCATATCCATTAAATACAGCTCGAACATATACACCTATATCTGATACCGCTGTATGAAAGCCCATATAAAGCGGATAAGTACAAAATGTCAATATTCTTAGCACCAATATCTCCTCCTTAATATTTGTTCGATATAATGTATTCACATCTTTAGAGGTTTGTTATCAATTTTCTACAAATTTGAATATAATGCATTAGAGTTATTAGTGAGATGTATTTCAATTTTTATTTTTTTGAGCATTTTAAGGAGTGATCCATTTGTATAAAATTCTTTTTTGTAATTTTAATCCTCGAAGCACTTGCAATGCCCATCTTGGATATCAAGCCTTGGGACATAAAATAAAAAACTATGCATGTGAAGGGTTAAATATTCCAGACGTAAAAATACAGCACGATTTGAATCAACTAATTGATTCATTTCAACCGGATTTTGTATTTTCATATGGTTGGTGGAAAAACATCGTCAATATTGATGCATTTTGTGATGTCCTTAAAAAAAAGGGTATATTTCACGTTTACTGGGCAATTGACGATCCGGTATGTTTCGAGAGTATTTCTTTGCCCATTGCCAAGAAATGTGACTTAGCATTTACCTCTGTAGCGGAGTGCATCAATCAGTACAAAAATAACGGCGTAGACGCTTATCTGCTTTTAGACGGTTGTTATCCCTCCGAACACACAAAAATAACTCCTAGAAAAAAGTATTCACATGATTTAGTACTTCTAGCACATAATTATAACGTCACTTGGGACCCTGATTATTTCTCTTACAGATTTAATGGTATAGAAAATATCGTCAAACCTATCGTTGAGAATAATTATGACCTAATGGTTTGGGGGTTATGGTGGACAGATTCAGATAGGATATATCAACTTCCGGAGAAAAACTATGGTCATGTATTATCTTACGGAGAAGAAGCAGCTATCTACTCATCATCAAAAATCGTCTTAGGACTACAAACTGTTGGAAATTCCAAGACTCACTTCTCTCCACGAACATTTGAGGCACTTGCATGCGGTGCTTTTCATTTATCCCAATATTCTCCGGCACTAGAAGAATTCTTTATCAAAGGCGTTCATATGGAATGGACGAAATCACGGGAAGAAACATTAGAGTTGGTTAATTTCTATCTCAATCATGATTCCGCTAGAGAAAAAATTGCAAGAGCAGGGCAAAAAGAAGTTTATGAAAAACATACCCTGCTACATCGTGTTCCTAATGTAATCAGTATTATTGAAAAGTTTCTATAAAAGCTGCATTATAAATAACTTAGATTCTTAAGAATTAAAACAAAATTCATTAAGAATACAAGTTATTTATTTTATTTCTCAAATCAATTCATTTATATAGAATTTAATAGGTTTGTTTTCAATGATTTTGGTAATTTGATAAGCACGGTGTAAATATGTATGACGACTATATACAAATTCTTGGCCTGATCTTGCAATTTTTTCTCTTTCATCTTTATGATGCAAATAATACTTAACTGATTCTAATGTTTCCTCTTTGGATTTGCTCCACAAAAGATGTTTTTTATTTGTAAAAAAAGTCTCCAGTGCCGGTGAATATTGAGTAAGATAACATATTCCACTGCCCAAAGCTTCAAACACTCTCATGGATAACATGGTTCTTGATATGCCTATGGAAAGGAACCCTATTGCCATTTTACATGATGAATATACATCTGCTATTTCAGTTGAATCTATGACACCTCCATAGTATTTGGAATCCAAAACAAAGTGTCTATCTTCATCCAACCACCATAGACCATATACCTTTATGTCATAGTTATTTTCTATTAATGGTATTAGAACATGTTGAATACCATTTATTCTATTAGGAAATGGCACATATTGTTTCCAATTATAATTGTTAGCTAACAGAACAATATCATTGGTATACTGTTTTAAAGGAATTGTTTTAGTATGTATACTTGGGTCACAGGCACATGGAAGGAAATAAGCGTTTACGCCTTTAGCCTTGTAAGTTTGTATACAATCACCATCCGTTGTAAAAATATAATGACTGAACTTTGCCATAGGAATGGTTATATGATCCATGTACGTAGGATCATCAAAAGCCCAAAAAACGTGTATGCAATTTTCTGATTTTACAATTTGTTCATAATTTTCTATGTCAATATTTTCATCCCACCATCCATAGCTTAAGATAACATCCGGTTTATATTGTTTAATAATTTTCTCTATTTTTTGTACGTTCCCGTCTTTATCATTATTGTATTCCAGTGAAAATTCTTTTACTTGATATCCTAAAGATTCAATATTATGTGCAATGGGAAGAAATACTTTTGAATTAAAATTTAATACTAAATATTTTTTCATCAAAAAACCCTTTCTTACAAATTAAAACTACATTAACTTGCCCGAATATATAAGGTAATAAGCTACAATTCATTTTATTCTTAAGTAAATCAAAAAATTCATGAGTCGTTGAATGTAAACCCATCTCAATATATTACTCGTCACAATAAAATTTATACAGAATACTATGTACTGAGAATTGTAGAATTTTCTTTAAATATAGGATAATTTGAAGAAAAGCTACTTGGAGGAATAAATATGAACATTCTAGTTACAGGTGGCAAAGGCGTCGTAGGATCACACCTAGTAGATTTACTACAACAAAGAGGACATGATGTATGGGTATGTGATTTGAAGCATTGTCATGATGAGAATTATTACCGAGCAGATGTCAGTCAATATAGAAAAATGCTTGAGATATTTGAAAATCAGAAGTTTGATTATGTATATCATCTTGCTGCAGAGTTTGGAAGATGGAATGGGGAAGATCATTATGAAGAACTTTGGATAACCAATGCAGTAGGAACAAAAAATATGCTGAGGTTACAAAGAGAATACGGATTCAAAATGGTTTTTGCCAGTAGTTCAGAAGTATACGGAGATTATGACGGTGTCATGTATGAAGATGTAATGGAAAAATATGAAATAAAGCAAATGAATGATTATGCCATCACCAAATGGGTCAATGAAATGCAAATATTAAACGAAACAGAAATGTTTGACAACCAGGTTGTAAGAGTTCGAATCTTTAATACTTATGGCCCAGGGGAGTACTACACGCCCTACAGGAGTGCTATTTGTATCTTTACCTATAAAGCATTAAATAATTTACCATATACAGTATATCTGGGTCACAAGAGAAATGCATTATATATTACAGATTGTGCTGTGGCATTAGGGAATATTGTTAATCATTTCAAACCGGGAGAAGTGTACAATATTTGCGGTTCAGAAGTACATGACATGAAGCTCGTTTCCGATATGATTTTAGACCATTTAGGAAAAAATGACCATCTCGTTAACTATGTCAATGAAGAAGCCTTTACCACAAAAATAAAAATTCCGGACATCACCAAAACTCAAAAGGATTTAAATTATAATCCAACGGTAAAGCTTTCTGAAGGCATTCCAAATACCATTGAATGGATGAAAAAGGTATATCATATATAATTCATTGTTTATGGATTCCTTCTTTTCAAATATTGAAGGAGACAACATAATGTGTCTCCTTTAAAATAACTTGACTACTTAATAAACGATGTAACCAACAAGTACTTTAATTCTTCATTCTATTCTTTGAAAAAATCTTTTAATTTATCTCCAAAAATATCTCCCAGAGTAGTCCCTTGTTCGGGTTCTTTTATACTCGATTCTTCTTCCGCTGCATGTCCTTCGGCTTCTTTAATGCTTAAACTTAATTTCTTATTTTCTTGGTCTATTTTTAGTATTTCAACCTCAACTTTATCGCCTCGATTTAAAACATCTGAAGGCTTATGAACATGATTGGAAGAGATTTCAGAAACATGGACCAATCCTTCAATACCTTCTTCAATTTCAACAAATGCACCAAAATCTGTAAGCCTGACGACTTTTCCTTCTACAATATCTCCTACCTGGTATTCACTTATAATACTTTTCCAAGGGTCTTCCTCTACTTTTTTCAGCCCTAATCCTATTTTTTTAGTTTTAGTATCGAACTTCAAAACATCTACTTCAACTTCATCCCCTTCAGCAACAACTTCTGAAGGATGCTTTACTCTATTCCAAGAAAGCTCACTAATATGAATAAGCCCTTCCACGCCGCCGATATCTACGAAGGCACCAAAATTCATTAACTTGGTTACAACACCTTTATATTTTTTTCCAACCTCAATATCTTTTAATACTGCTTCTTTTAACTTTTCTCGTTCTTCTATTTCAACAACTTTGCGGGAAAGAACTATGCGTTTTTTCTCTAAGTCAAAATCTTCTACTCTTACTTCAAGCTCTTTTCCTACAAACTCATTTAAGTCTTCTACATAACGGTATGCAAGTAATGATGCGGGTATAAAGCAGCGAATGGTTTTATAGAATGCGACGACACCGCCTTTAACCACTTGCTTTACATTAACCTTTATTTTTTCTTTATTATCAAATGCTTTTTTCAATTCGTCCCAAGCTACTATCTCTACCGCTCTTTTTTGAGATAAAGTAACATTACCTTCTTGATCATGAGGGTCGAGAACGTAAACAGAAATAACGTCTCCAACTTTAATTCCATCTTCATCATCTTGTTTTTCAATTAATTCTTCTTTAGCAATAACACCATCAGAAAAATGTCCTATGTTGACAATCACTTCATCGTCCTTTACGGTAACAACGGTACCGTCAATAACATCTCCTTTTAATATTTCTTTCATGGAATCACCAATTTGATCTATCACTGATTCCATTGATTGTTGTTCATCGCTCATATTAATCTACCTCCTATAATAATTTAATTAATAATTCGATATACTAATATCATTTGTTTTTATACGCTTAATATGACAATTTTCTCAATTGCTTAAATATACCATATCTTTTGTCATTTTTCAATTGTTGTGACGATTTGTTGTTGATAATCAAATTTTTTTATTTTCTATACTCTATATGTCATGATTATAAAGCACTGAAAATGCTTACACGTTATTTATAAGAGTTTCGAATACTAAATTTAAAAAAAGATGCCTTGAAGACATCTTTCCTTTTGGCGAGGCATGAGGGATTCGAACCCCCGACCAACTGATTCGAAGGTATGATATATTGAAAATAGCTATTAACGTTACTTTTATGATTAACCGTTTATTTTTATGGTGTAATTTGTCTTATTGATAACAAGGTTTGGAAATACCAATTGCTCTGTATCATTTGCGTTTTTATCATATCTTCTCAGGACTGCCTTGACCCTTGCAAGCAGCTCTTTGGACTCAAAAGGCTTTACCATATAATCATCTGCTCCCAGCTCCAAGCCAAGAACCTTATCAAATGTTTCATCCTTTGCTGAAAGCATAATAATGGGAATG
>JAKSCF010000375.1 GCA_022360735.1 Clostridia bacterium | reverse complement strand
GAGTTGCACTACATTGTTTGCTGAAATCCCGACATCTTTGGTTGCTGCCGTTCCTAGTCCTAATGTTAATCTTTGTGCTGTAGAATCAGCATCATCGAGTAAAGCTCTTCCTGCCGCAGTTAAATTAATTTCTTCCACGACTCCTGCTCCGGTAGATGCTCGTCCTAGAAGTTTATTGGCGGATACATTTTGTATCTTGGCATAAGTAACTGCATTATTAGCAAGGCTAATTGTTCCATTACTACTTAATGTTGCATCCCCTGTGATGGATTTACTTTGCCATAATGATCCATCAGCGATCAATACATTTGCTGAAGTAGTAGTGGCAGTTCCAACATCAGCAATATCAGCAATTCCGGAAGTTGTTTTATCAATCTGATCCCAACTATAATCTCCGTTCTGGGCAGTAATGATCCCTGTTCGTCCGAATACCGAGTTTACATCACTTGAATTGTTAATTATTTGCCAATTGGACCCATTGTAAATTGCCCAATCTCCGGTAGAAAATGAAATGTTTCCTGATCCCAAATCCCTTGTTCCGGCTACTGAAACAACATAATAATTACCATTGGTTCCTGTTCCATCAGCAATGGAAGGGTTATTTGAAGAAGCATCCCAGGCCCCTAAATAATTCAAAGCTCCTGGTATTGTAGCGGGGACCCAGTTTGTTCCGTTCCACTTCAGAAACTGATCATTACTGGCATTCATATTGTGCAGTTTTGCAGCCGTTATTGCTTCATTATTGATTTTTTCCGAGGTGATTGCGTTGTCTGCCAGATCTGCTGTAATAATGGTTCCATCCAATATTTTTTTTTTTTTTTTTGCAGCATCACCGATCTTTGCAGTGGTTACTTTCCCGTCCCCGATCAAAGGAGCGGTTGCTGTACCAGCCAGGTCTCCTGCTAGTTGAACGATCCCTTTGGTTGTTGTTGTAGCGTCTGCTACTGATGGATTATTGTTTGAATTCCATCGTGTAATATCCGCTGCGGTAATTCCACCTGCCGGTGATGTAATTTTTAGGAATTTATTTCCTTCAATAAAGCTTTTTACCGCTTTTTGTGTTGGGAATAAAATGTCTGAATTTGCGGAAAAAGCTCCATCCGTTGACTTGTTAGCTGCATCTTCTTTTAAGGAAATAGCATCGGTATTATCGGAATTATCCCATCTTATGATATCGTTTTCAGAAATGTTTTTGGCAACGGATAATTCAAAGACAGGATCAGTTTCAGTTAGTGTTCCGGTAAATATTTCCGCTGTTTTTGAGTGAAAGGCATAGGGAACAGCTAATAATTGATTGATCCCAACAATGTCGTAATTCGTACCAGGACCTGTCGGATCAATTTCAGTCTTTAAAAAGTACTTATCACGTCCCCAGTTAATTGTGGAAAACTCACCATTAATAACTGTTCCGCTACCAATTTCAAGGTTTGCTAAGCCAAAATCATTGGTAGTTGGAGTATGCCTCTCTGTATAAATTGCAGTTCCACTTTCGGATCCTTGCAAAATACTAATTTGGATACCAATTTGTTGATTTGTAACTAACTGTCCTGAATTAAGTCTTATAACAACTTGATAATTTATTTTATTGGGAACTTGAGCACAAACCATAAGTATACTCATGAATAATGCTAAAAGTGTAAATAATTTTTTCATAATTACTTAGTTTTAATGATTTTAAAAGTTTTAATATCTTTTTTATTATCAGTGATTTTTATAAAATAAATTCCCGGAATATATTGGGACATTGGAATCATAGTTGCTTTGTTCGTTATATTTTTATTCATCAATAGTTTTCCGCTTATATCAAACAGAAAGAATTGTAGCTTGTTAATTTCATAGTTTCCCAAATTGAGTTTGATAAAATCTCTTGTTGGGTTTGGATATGCTCTTATTTCAAGATTATTTTGAGTCGAGTCATCGATGATTATCAATACATTATAAGCTTGTTGAATTCCTAAAGTTGCATTGTAGTCTGAATCTATAAGGCTATTACAAACTAATTGTCCAATCGAGTAGCTTGCACTTGCCAAATTGCCTGAAATCTTCCCATGTCCCGCAACAGTTGTTTGTTGAGCTTTAGTATTAGAAATGCTGAAGCATATTATGAATACTAAAGAGAGGGTGAAAATATTTTTTGTCATATGCCTTAATTTTTGTTTTGAAAATGATTTTTTTAATTGAGTCAGCCAAAGCTTCAGAGAGAAAATATTATTACAAATCTAAAATCCTGAGAGCCTACTAGGTAGGTGATTCGCCTATAGAGCGTGCAGAGGTAATCTGCTTATGATTCAGAAAAAGGGCAGATTTAAACTTTAATACAATGATTTCAAGGAAAGAAAAATTAGTTATAAAGTCTTCAAAACGGTCGGGCTGAAAGTTTCTAAACGCCTTTATTTATCTATCATTTCCGGATTCTGGTTTTTACTAGATTTGATCAACTATTAATAATGACTTCATGTTCGATTCAAACAATTAAACAATACGCATTAAGAAAGACAAAGGTATTTGTAAGGATTGATAAATCTTTACAAGTTTTTTGCATATTGGCTAGTTGGAGGGGATTGAATTTATCACTGATCTAAGATTAATTGATATATTTAACCGGTATTTTATGTATTATTTGATACTTGTAATGAAAAACAGAATTACAGTTAGCATTTTTTTGATGATTAGCCTTATCTGCAAGGGTGAAAAATCAATTGATGAAAGGATAGAACAAGAAATAGACAATCTTGATAATTTAAAGATCGAGCAATTCAGAGAGAACGTTGAGAAAATTGTTGTGCTGCTTGATGAAATAAGTGATCCTATCCGAAGAAAATCACTTACTCGGCAACTTTTCTTAAAAACAAGTTCCAGGGATGAGGAAAGCCACATGTTCTTATTGGCTTATCCTCAGATTTATACGGATTCTCTCCGTCAGATTTATCTGGCAGAAGCTTTAAAGCTTGCGAAAAAATTAAAGTTGGAAAAACAACGTATTTGGGTTGAAGATCAGAGAAGCAATTTCTTCATTAAAACCATGCAATATGATTCAGCCATGGTTTCTATTCTGAATATGCGGGATTACTATGAAACGCAAGAAGATGAAGAAGAAAAAATGAATCTGTATCACTTATTAGGTGATGTTTACTATCATGCCCGTCTTTTTGACAAAGCTCAAGATACCTATCTGGCGATTTTAGACCATTATAATAATAGAAGTACCTGGAACTTTTGGCGGCCTTATGTTATTATGAATAACCTTGGACAAATAGGACTCCTTACACATAATTACCAAATGGCATTAGACTGGTTCAATAAATCATTGACCAAGGCCAATAATTACTTAAAAAGGCCCTATCACGTTAATATCAAAGCCTATATCAATATAAAGACTTCTGAGACCTATCTTTTAATGGGAGATTTGGCAAATGCCAGAAGGTTTTTTGAAAACATTGAAAAATTACCTTTTGACAAAATACGTGCCGATTCCAGGGCAGAGCTTACATATTTGAGAAGTCATCTTCTTTTTAAAGAAGGGAAATATGAAGAAGCACTTAAAAGCGCGATTAAAAACAATAATACGAAGCCTAAATGGTTTTTGTTGCTTTCCAGGATCTACGATAAACTGAATAAACCTAAAAAATCACTTTATCTCCTGAAACAATATCATGTAATAAATGATTCAATTAACAAACAAAATAATATTAACCGGTCCCTTATCATTCTTGCTGAAAACGACCATGAAAAAACCAGGCAAAAACTAATCCTGTCAAAGAAAGAAAATATCTTTTTAATAGCTTCCATTTTAACACTTTTAACAGTGTCAATGATTATTCTGATATTATATTGGAAACTATACTTTTCCAAAGTTAAATTAGTAAGAAAAACCCTTGAGAATGAGAAAAAAATAAAACATTATAGCTCTAAGCCGAAAGCTTTGAAGCCTTTGGATAATGAAGTTTCGAAATTTTATGATTTAGCATCCAGACTACAGACGTTAATTGAGAAAGATAAAATCTATTTAGATCCAGAGTTGACCATCGAAAAAGTTGCCACTAACCTTGGAACTAACCGCAGCTATCTTTCAAGAACTGTAAATACAGTATATGAAACAAACTTTCCTAATTTTATTAATGAGTTTAGAATTCAAGAAGTAATCAGGTTAATTTCTGAGGGATATGCAGTCACTCATACACTGGAAACCTTGGCTAATAACTCAGGTTTCAATAACCGTTCGGTTTTTATAAATGCTTTTAAGAAATATACAGGAGTTACCCCATCATTTTTCATTAATAACCAACCCAAACATCAGGTAAAATAGCTGAAGAAAACCTAGATAATATTCTATAACTTTACTAACTTCACTTAAAACAAAGATTATGAAAATAAAATATGGAATGATACATGGCCGTTTTCAACCTTTTCATTTAGGCCATTTAGACTATTTAAAGAAAGTATTGGACAAATGTGAGCATCTGATCATTGGAATTACGAATCCGGACCCTTCTGAGTTTGTGGAAGAAAAAGCAAGCAGTCATCGTCATGCAACAGAATCAAACCCCTATACATATTTTCAACGCCAGCAAATGATTAAAGAATGCCTTATTGATTTGGAGGCTGATTTAAATAAAATCAGCTTTATCCCTTTTTATTTATTTAATGAAGAAAAGTGGAAGTATTTTATTCCGAACCGGGAGAATGTAATCATGCTGATGAAGATATATACTGAATGGGAAGAAAAGAAAATTAAACGATTTGAAAACTATGGAATCAAAGTGGAAGTATTGGAGAAATACCCTGTGAAAACTCATGAAGGAATCCATGTTCGACGAATGATGAAAAATAATGAAGACTATAAAAGCCAACTCCCCAAAGGTACAATTCGTGTTTTAGATTTAATCGAAAAAGGAATGCTTTAAAATGTAAAGATGCGATTTATAATTTTCCTGCTAATTCATTGATATGTTTATTCTCCAGATGCTTTAAATCTCTTGGATTATATATTGTATTTATCATTGCCTTTCCAAATTTGGTCGTTGTTGTAATGGACTTCATTCTTTTCATTATAGGGAAAAATGGCCTGAATATGATATAAAAGATATTGTACCAATTGGTTTTTGATTTGATACCTTTTTCAGGCAGAATAGCTCCAAGTCTTACGGAATAGGCATCTTTAAATCCTTTATTCAAAACCATATTCTCAGTTCTCCCTTTCACCCTGGCCCACATTACCCTGCTTTTTTCGGTACTATCTGTTCCGGCCCCTGAAACATAATTAAAAACCATTTTCGGATTAATATTATAGAGGGTAGAAGCAAAAATTTCGGTGATTGAATAAGTGATTCTGGTATATTCTTCTTCATTTAATCCAATGACGGAAACTCCCATACAAAAGAAGCAGGCATCATAGCCATACAGGTCGGTTTTCAGGGTTTCCAGGTTCAGAAAATTTTCATGAATGATTTCCTTAAGTTTAGGATGTGTCATATTGATCGACCTGCGATTGATGATTAATACCGATTCAATTCTGTCATCTTCCAGGCATTCCAATAGTACAGCTTTCCCTACCATGCCTGTCGTTCCGGTTATAATTACTTTTTTTCTCATGGGGCCCTTTCTTAATTTAATGGTTTGTTGACGGTTACAAATTGCAGCTTATATCTCAATGTTCTTTATGCTTACTTTTAGAGGCCTTTATAATTTCTCTACCTCGAAGATCACAACGAATGTTACAAAGTT
>JAKSCF010000700.1 GCA_022360735.1 Clostridia bacterium | reverse complement strand
GCTGCTTCAGCACCTGCATCTGTGGCAGCCTTAACAGCTCCCACATCTCCTTTTACGATTACCATTACAAATCCACCGCCCACGATTTCCTTTCCCATCAATTGAACATTTGCCGCCTTTACCATTGCATCGGCAGCTTCTATTGCTCCTACCAAGCCTTTGGTTTCTATCATGCCTATTGCTTCACTCATTCCAATAGCCTCCTTTATTATAATTATCTATAGCCTTATTTATTTCAGTCAATGTATATACATATCTAGCCCCTTTAGACTTTGCCTTCTCTTCACTTGCAGGTTGATGATATGCTATCCGCTTTCTGTTTATCAAGTGCAAGGGCGAAACATTATCTGAGGTGATGCTGCCTCCCCATGTGCCGCAGCCTAGGGTCAGAGCCGGTGCAAGACCGGTGGTATATCCTATAGCCCCTTGAGAGGAAGGCGTATTTACCAAGATTCTAAAAACCGGTTTCTTCTGTCCAAACTCCCTTATGATTGCATCGTTGTGTGAATGTATCACCATAGTATGCCCTAGACCACCATAATTCAGCAGTTCAATGCACCTCTCACAGCCAGCCTCCCAGTCGTCTATAACATAAAACGCCAGTACAGGACAAAGCTTTTCTGCCGAAAGAGGGTATTTCTTTCCTACTCCCTTTAGCTCTACGCAGATAATTTTTGTTCCCTCAGGTATTTCAATCCCTGCCAATTTAGCTATGGCTGTGGGGGATTGACCTACTACCTTCGGATTAACCCCTCCATCTTGGAGTATGATGGCTTTCTCCAGAGCTTTCATGTCTGAACCAACAGCAAAATATCCGCCTCTTTTTATCACCTCAGCCTTTACTTTTTCAGCAATAACATCCTCTGCTACGATAGCCTGCTCCGAAGCACAGATGGTACCATTATCGAAGGTTTTGCTTTTAAATATTTTGCTGACAGCATCAGATATATTTGCAGACCGTTCTATAAAAGCCGGAACATTTCCGGGTCCCACTCCATATGCCGGTGTACCTGAGCTGTATGCTGCCTTAACCATAGCACTACCGCCTGTAGCCAATATGACCGCTGCCTTTGGATGGTGCATCAGTGTGTCGGTTGCATCCTTAGAGCATATGGACATGCATCTGATGATTCCCTTTGGCGCTCCGGCTGCAATAGCAGCCTCTTCCATAATTCTTGCAGCGTCCATACAGCATCTCACCGATCTTGGATGAGGGGATAAAACGATGGCATTTCTCGATTTTATTGATATGATTGCCTTATACATTACGGTTGAGGTAGGATTAGTAGTGGGAATCAATCCTACTACAACACCCATAGGAGCTGCAATCTCTATTATCCCTTGTTCTCTGTCCTCACTAACGATTCCTGCAGTTTTCATATCCTTGATATATTCATAAATATTTTTTGTTGCAAACACATTTTTAATCACCTTGTCTTCTGCAACACCTATTTTGGATTCCTCAACGGCCATATAAGCCAATTTCCTTACATTCTCATAGCCTGCATGGACCATTGCCGCAACAATGCTATCGATTCTCTGCTGGTCATAGTCAGCTATCAGTTTCTGAGCTTCATAAGCTTCATCCATCAGTTTATTGGCTTCTCTTACGGACCTTTTCACCAGATCAATTTCATTGACAGCCATATTATTCACATCCCTTATTTCAGCTGACATTATTTTAATAGTTGTCTTTCACAACATGTGCATTTCCTGTAGGACAGCCTGATTTGCAGTTACCGCAGTTTACACAGCTTGGTTGTTCAGGGCTTTGTCCGGTTTGAATGATGATACCTTTGCTGGTACCCAGCCTTGTCGCTCCTGCTCTTATCAGGTTCAGTGCGATTTCACGATTATTTACTCCTGTGGAAGCTTTAACACCCATTTGGGGACCTACAGTTTTTCTCATAAGAGCGATATCTTCCACCGTAGCACCTCCGGTGCTCATTCCGGTAGAAGTCTTTACAAAATCTGCTCCTGCATTTTTGGCCAATAAACTCGCTTTTATCTTCTCTTGCTCTGTCAACAGGCAGGTCTCAATAATCACTTTTACCAGCGCCTGACCGGCAGCTGCATCCACAACAGCCTTTATGTCCTTTGAAACAAGATCATATTCACCATCCTTCAAGGCGCCTATGTTGATCACCATATCAACCTCCTGTGCACCATTGGCTATTGCATCCCTTGCTTCCATTGCTTTCACAAAGGGTGTGTTAGCTCCCAAAGGAAAACCTATTACGGTGCATACCTTTACATCAGTCTCCTTTAAAAGGCTTGCTGCCAGCTTTACATGGGTTGGATTCACACAGACGGATGCAAACCTCCATTCCGCTGCTTCTTTGCAAAATTTTTCTATAGTGTTCCTAGTCGTGTCTGGCTTTAAAACAGTGTGGTCTACTGTCTTCGCCAGATTGTTTATATCAACACCGTTGGGTAGCACCTCCTTTGAGATGGAGATACCGCCAACTTTAAAAAGGTCGTCTTCACCCAGTTCTTTTAATACCTCTTGGGTAATGGTCTCAATCAACTTA
Source organism: Clostridia bacterium (assembly GCA_022360735.1). The sequence continues at coordinate 5,928 of JAKSCF010000700.1, read as the reverse complement.
TTCATTTCCATTTTTTCACCTCATTTTAATCATATAAGCATATGCTTCCATCTTCTGTCTCAATGATGTCAACAATCCCCGCAATAACTGTATCAATGGGAGTCATCGGGTTGACTGCCTTATACACCTGCCTTGCTGAACCCCCTTCAGCAATAGCGACGACTATATCACCTATTCCTGCTCCTACTGCGTCCACTGCTATGATCTGTTTTCCGACACTTTTTCCCTTTGTGTCCAAAGGTTGAAGAATCATTAATTTTGAACCTCTCAGATTTTCATTTTTTTGGGTTGCGACTATATTTCCAACTACTCGAGCAAATATCATGGCAAATCATCCTTTAACGATTATTATAGATGCAATCAACAATTCCAATAATTCCTGCATCCACCGGTGCATTAGGGTCAGGTAAGGGCATAGCCCCTTCCTTGCTTTTTGCACAAAATACGATTTCTCCATAGCCTGCGCCAATGGTGTCCACAGCTACCCCAGGAGAACCTGCTTCTTTTCCAAAAGAATCAATGGGCTGTATTACCAGCAGCTTTACACTTCTCAATGATTCATCCTTTTGGGTTGCAACAACTGTTCCAATAATTTTAGCTAGAAACATGGATATTCCCCCTACAATTTAGATTATTGACCTTTATTGAATACCTTTTGGCCATCTATATCAATCAGGTCTACAATGGCCATGATTGTGGCATCCACAGGTGTATTGGATGTAACTGCTGTCTGCCTTGCAGAACTTCCTCCTACAACCAAAACGATTTCATTCATTCCTGCCCCGACGGAATCAATGGCTACAGAAGGTTTACCTTCATATTCCAGTGTCAAGAGACTAACGGGCTGTACCACCTGTAACGTCCTGCCACTTAATTTTTCATCCTTTAGGGTACATACTACTGTCCCTATAATCTTTGCTGCATACATAGCCCCTTACCTCCTATTATCTTTTCGTTGTAGCCGTCATTTTTCCAAGCAAGTCCTTGTTTACCAGATACCTTGACTCCTCTTTGCTCCAATAACCCTTCAGCCCTTCCGCCAGCTTCTTAGGTGAATTCAAAAACGCATCCTTGGAGCCTCCTGCCATATGAGGTGTCACGGTTACATTATCAATTGCAATCATGGGATAATCTTTGGTGGGCGGCTCAACATTAAATACATCTAAGCCGGCACCTGCTATTTTTTTGTCTCTTAAAGCTTCAAAAAGAGCATCTTCATCAACTATGATCGATCGTGAAGTATTGATAAGATAGGCGGTAGGTTTCATTCTAGAGATTAACTTTCGATTTATCAGATTCTCGGTATCCGATGTATGTCTGACGTGAACAGTAACAAAATCCGATTTTCCCATCAGTTCTTCAAGAGAACACATCTCAATTCCATAGAGAGGATTTAAAACATAGGGATCATAGCCCAATAGCTTTACATCAAAGCCAACAAGCCGCTTGGCAACCTTTTGACCTATCTCTCCAAGGCCTACGATACCCACCGTTTTCCCTGGAAGATCCGGAATATAAAAGGAATTGGGATATTCTCTAATCCATTTTCCATTTTTCAATCCCATATGGCCTCTGGCAATATTTCTGCATTCTGAAAGCAATAAACCTATCGTAAAATCAGCAACTGCATCTGCATTTCTCCCCGGTGTATGGTAGACGAGTATATTTTTCTCACTTGCATATGCAAGATTAACATTTTCTATGCCTGCTCTTAAAACGCCGATGATCTTTAGGTGTTTGCAATGATCCATCAATTTTTTTGTAATGGTGCAAAACTGGGTGATAATAATATCTGCATCCTCACAGGCATCGAAAATATATTGAGGCGGCTCATAAGCCTCACAGCCTCCCTTTTCCACCATTAAATTAATTTTTTGAAGCTCATTAAAATCTGTAAGCATCCATTCAACGGTTTCAACCTCAACATCCATTTCCCAATAGGATTGAAAGCCCTTCTCAATGTATTCCTTTGGTATGAACAAATCACCTATACCTACAAGTTTCATTTACTTATTCCCCCCTCGTATTTACTCTTGATGGTACAGAAAAACAATGTTAAAGTGCTATAGTCTGAAGTCGATTTCTCTACCTGTTCTTGAGTTCTTAGCTATCGGTAAAAACTACAGAGCATTGTTTTTCTGTACTGTCAAGGGTGGCGTCAGTCGCCAGTAATTTATAGTTTACTTTACACTACCCATAGTATCATGGAACAAGTACTATTTTAACGGCATTTCTCAACTTTATCTCATCCATAGCTTTATGAAAATCTTCAAATGGCATAACGTGTGTAATCAAAGGCTTGAAGGCTTTCGGATTTTTTCTTAAAAGGTGAGCTGCTGCTTTCACGTGCTGTACTGTAGAATCCGAAGTACCGTAAAGCACCAATTCATTATAATGGATAATCCTACTGTTCATTGTCAGCATTTCATCTCCAACAGGGAGACTGGCAAAATAAGATACGTACCCTCCTTTCTTAGCATACATTGGTACCTTCCCTTGCATCTCATTGCTGGGAGCTGTTATGATAATCAAATCAAATCCTTCCCCATTTGTAAGCTCCTTATATTTTTCATCTATCTCATGAGGCGAAAGCACTATATCAAAGCCTAATTGCTTTGCCATATCCGCTCTTTTACCCGGTCTTGCTACACACACAATGTTTTTGACCCCTTTTTCCCTCAAGGAAACAGCATGCAGCATTCCAAGTGGCCCAAGGCCGATAACAAGCACACTTCCCAGTGCTTCATCTGGTACACGACTTATATTATTCATAGCACAGGATAGGGGCTCGCTTAGACTTGCAATCACGGCATCCAGCTCTCCCACATCCACCAAATGTTTTTGTCTTACCGCCTTTTCCGGTATAACCACATAAGGCGCCATGGCCCCGGGGTGATGAAAGCCCATTGCCTCTGCACTTCTACAAAGATTTGTCTTTCCACTTTTGCAGTAGTCGCATTTGCCGCAGCCTATGGTAGTAGCCATCGTTACCCTCTGACCTATTTTATAGTTATCAACGCCACTGCCCATTGCCACGATCTCTCCACAAAGCTCATGACCCATTACCTTTGGAGGCACGATTCTGGGATTGCCATTGACAAAGGATTTTATATCCGTTCCACAGATGGCACAGGCTTCGATTTTTATCAAAACTTCTCCATCACAAATCTGAGGTATTTCCATCAACGGCTCAATTCGAACATCCATTGGGGCATAATATTTCACACACTTACCTATCATATTACTCATTTAGTGCACCTCCCTTCCTCCTGTAATGTTATATGCTTGACCGGTCATATAATCTCCCTTTAGAGTAAGGAAGTAAACCATCTCAACAATATCTTCAATATTTGTCAGTCTCTTCATTGGAATTTTTGCTGTAAATTGCTTTATGACCTCTTCTCGAGACAAGTTTAGGTTTTTTGTATATCCTGAACTTACTTCATTCCAAACACCTGTAGCATCAGTTATACCCGGGCAGATGCAATTCACCTGAATATTATCGGAAGCCAATTCAAATGCAAGAGCATGTGTAAGGGCAATAATTGCCCCCTTTGCTGCAGAATAATGGGCCATTAGGGCTGAACCTGTTTTGCCTGATTTGGATGAAAAGTTTATAATTCTGCCTTCATTCTGGTCCTTCATACTTTTTGCTGCACCTTGGGTACAGAAAAGCGTTCCATTCACATTTACTGCCATCTGTTTGTTAATCATATCTTCGGTGATTTCCTCAAAGGGACGTTGGTCTACAATTCCTGCATTGTTAACCAAAGCAAATATAGGACCAAGCTCTTCAACAATCCTATCAAAACATTTGAGTACCTCTTCTCTATTAGTAATATTTAATACATAGCCTTTTACATCTGCCTTATATTCATTAGAAATTCTATCCGCCTCATATACAACCTCAGGATTAATGTCGATCATTGCTACCTTAGCTCCGTCTTCGCAATACTTCTCTGCAATGCCCAGACCTATACTTCTAGCTGCACCTGTAACAACACAGACCTTACCATTCAAATTAACTAACATATCACCGACCTCGCCTTCATTAACATTTTTCAAAACATTTGTTCAATTAAATTCTAAATTAATTTATGACATTTGTCAATCTCAACAATTGAACTTTTTCATAAAAAATGTCAAACATAAAAAACGAGTTGTTGACCTTTGTCATGGAATATGTTAGTATAATCTCAAAAGATCAATTATTTACTATAATTGGTAAGGAGGGTTATTCATGGGTGAATCTTTTAAAGGGAAGGTTGCTGTCTTATCGGGAGCTGCTTCAGGCTTTTCAAAAGCAACCGCTGAGTTGTTTGCAAAGCTGGATCAATGTAATCTGGTGCTGTTTGATATTAATGAAGAGGCATTGGCAGACACAGTCAAGAACTGCGAAGCACATGGTTCAAAGGTTATTGCTTTCAAAAGCGATGCTACAAAGCCCGAAACCTTTGAAGCAGCTCTAAAGGCATGCATAGACAACTTTGGAAAGGTTGATTTTCTACTCAACTATGCTGGAGGAGCAGTAAGAGTTGCTCCCATTGAAGAAATGGACGATGAAATGAACAAAAAGATCATTGATTTAAACTTAACAAGTACCATCATGAGCTGTAGAACCTTTGCTCCACAGTTTAAAGCACAAGGCTACGGTAAAATACTTAACGTCTCCAGTGTTTGCGACCGCCGTTCATGGCCCGGCTGGTCGGTATACTCGGCAGCAAAGGCAGCAGTAAATGCTTTCACAAAGTGCCTTTATACAGAGCTTAGACCTCATGGCATAAGTGTCACCTTACTTGTACCAGGTGGCTCAAATACTAACTTCCAATCTGCCGAAGGCATCAGTAAGTTTGAATGGGATGAGGAAATGGCAGTTCGTCCTGAACACTTCGCAGATATGGTTTATCAGGCATGCGCATTGACAAAAGGCGGATGTGTATCAGAAATGATGGTCATCGGACTTGCACAAGACATTAGTGGCTTTTAATCAAATTCTCCCCTCTATATTTCATTAAATCAAATGCTGTACTCACTTTTCGAGTACAGCATTTGAAGACGCTAAAAGATGATTCCCCTCCACTGTCTGTAACAATAGCTTCATACGAGTAGATTAATTTCCACTTATATAAAAATCCTCTGAGGACTACTCCATTAGAATATACCCCTTCTAAAATTTTTGCATATTCAATATTCCAAGCCATTTAATTCATCAACTTTAGGCTGTCTTACACGACTTACCACATCTTCACAGCATGAGACGTACATCTACTTACTTCGTAAGTAGTGTTACGGCTTCAACGTGGGTTGTGTGGGGGAAAAAGATGTTGTGAGAGCAGGGTAGTTCCTTGGTAGAGAGGGTATTTTCTTAGATATATACGTTTTTTAAAACAATTAATTTCAATATACAATTCTGAAATCTGAATCTTTCATCATCTCGTCAATCAAATTCTCTTTTGTAAAAGCATCATAATTTAATTTGATATCATCTTTGCCAATGTAAAACACCTTCACATTACCATGAAAAGAAGCTGACAAAATATCAAACAAATCATTCTTCTCCTTTACAATCTGCTTTTTATATAGTTCATAAATTAATCTTGATGTTGTTAATTGCATCGGAGCTTTTATATCATGATGCTTTTTTATGTAATCTGCAATGCTTATAACAACATTTCTGATCTCTAAATCATCACTAATAATAATGTACTTCCCCAAGGGAACTTTGGTTAAAACAATGATACAAATTAAAATAAGTTCTTCAGCTAAACTATCTTTTTCCATCTTTTGCTCACGTGCTGCTTCAAAAAATATATCATATAAAGCTTCATTACCAGGAGAATTACTCATTAATTTACGCCTAACATCTTGATTTATTATTGTAATAACATGGTAAGTTGCAGTTTTAAATTTGCAAACCTCTTTAATTGC
>JAKSCF010000310.1 GCA_022360735.1 Clostridia bacterium | reverse complement strand
TTGTTTGCTATATTCATAAAGTTCATAAAGTCAACCATGCTGCCACTACTATCTTTCATAGATACAACGTTTGGATATTTTGCTAATTTTTCTACCACGTTATAGGTCAGTGGCATACTAAATGCAGGTGCATTATATAGCACAATCGGAAAGTTGGGTGCTGCCTCAATAATTTTTTCATAATGTGCTATAACACCGCCTTCTGAAATAGGTAAATAATAAGGTGGACAAATTACTGCTCCTGCACAACATAATCTTTCCAGCTCTTTTATAAATTTTATTACATTAGAGGCACAACTGTCTGATGCTCCGGGTATAACAGGCACCCTGCCATCCACAGCTTGTAAAATAACTTCTACGACTCTAACTCTCTCTTCAAAACTCAAATGAATCGCTTCTCCACAACTTCCTAAAGGAAATATTCCGTCTACGCCTTTATCAACCAGCCAAGTTACAAGTTTTCTTAACTCTCCCTCATTTACTTTTCTTTCTTCATCAAAAGGTGTTAACAATGCCGCATACAGCCCCTCTGGTTTTTTCAATTTTATTTGACTATTTTCCATGATTACTTATCTCCTTTATAAATGATTACTCTACTTCTACTATCATTTCTACTTCTACAGCCATATTTAACGGTAAAGTATTGGTTGCTAATGCACATCTACTATGCTCACCTTTTTCTCCAAATAGTAACATTATCGTGTCAGAAAAACCGTTAATAACGTATGGCTGATCATAAAAATCATCTGCACTATTGACATAACCTTTTATATTTACAAATTGTTTAACGCTATCTAAATCTCCAATTGCATCTTTTAGCGTAGCTATTAAATCAATGGCAGATATTCTTGCAGCCTCATAACCTTCTTCTTTCGTCAAATCTTTACCTACCTTACCATAATATTTTGGTTTATTATTCCAAAATGGTCCTTGCCCCGAAAAGTACAACAAGTTGCCTACTCTTTTATACGGCTTATAATTCCCACTTGGTTCAACAGGTACCGGTAATTCAATATTGTTTTCTTTTAACCTTTGT
>JAKSCF010000010.1 GCA_022360735.1 Clostridia bacterium | reverse complement strand
GCTGAAAACGTAAAACTAATGAAGGATACAGTTAAAGACGCTTTAGAGGTGAAAGCATCAGGCGGTATTAGAACCTTAGAAACTGCAAAAGAAATGATTTCAGCGGGTGCAGACCGAATAGGTGCAAGCGCTTCTGTATCCATAATGAATGAGCTTAAAGCTTAATAGAGGTTGCTATGAGTGAAGAAAGAAGTATGGAAGCAAGGAATAAAGCTGGTCAATATTTTAAAGACGGTCATAATTGTGCAGAAGCAATTTTTCTTGCTTTTAAAGATGAGTTTGACTTAGACGAAAACTTAGTAAAAATGTTTACGGGTTTTGGTAGAGGTGTTGGTGAGGCAGGTTGTATGTGTGGTGCATTGACGGGATGTATTGGTGTACTTAGTATGATTACCGGAAGAACAACTACGGACAACGAAGAGAGAGATCAGTGTTATGCCTATACAAAGGAATTTCATGACCGATTTAAAGAGCAGTTTAGTATTACTTGCTGCAGAGCTTTAAATCCTTATGATTTTAGCACCAGAGATCATGCGGTATGCTGCCTAAAAATAACCGGCAAGACAGGCAAGTTATTTATGGAATTTCTGCAAGAAAAAGGCTTGGTCAAATAGTTGTGAATATTAAAGGTTTAGCAATAGCTAAGCCTTTTTTGATGTTAAAATATAATAAAATTTATAGGAATAAATGTAGAATATTGCTACACTTTCTGTTAATCTATTAATAGCAAAAGGAAAAGAATTGGAAGGTATGGTAATTTGTCCGGGAATATTAAAACTAAGACAATTCGAAATGCGATTATTAGATATTCTATGATTATTGCAGCATTAGTTCTAATTACCACATCTATGACTCATATTGTTATAGAAATAAAAGATTATTATGGTGAAGTCAATTTCTTGAAAGAAGAATTTTTTTTGACCAAAAAAGAAGACCTTATGGTTAATGTTGAAGAAGGAATATCCATCATTAATTCTATTAAAAAACAGTATGATATTCTAGGCCGCGATATGGAACAGGCAAAGCAAGATGCTATTTCTATATTAGAAGGTTTAGAATCAACAAAAGAGGAATATTTGTTCATTGGAACTTATGAGGGTATCTCTCTTTTAGGCCCTGCAAAAAATAGAAGTGTTATGGATTGTGCAGATGTTAATGGAAAAAAATTTGTTGAGGAAATCATTCATACTGCCAAAGCGGGTGGCGGGTATGTGGACTATGTGATTCCTCAGTTTGACAATAAAAAATCCGGAAATAAGCTAAGTTATGTGAAAGGTATTGATGATTGGAACTGGTATGTAGGTTCAGGCATCTATGTGGATGAAATTGAATCGACTATTGATCAAAAACGCAGTGAAGTGCTAAAAAAGGTTTTATATAATATGGTAATCATGTTATCTGCAGCCGGACTGCTTTTGATCATGTCACGTATTATATCTAATAATGTATCCATATCTATTTTAAAATCAGTGGAAGAATTTACGGATTTCTTTAATAAAGCCAAATATAAGGACAACAAAATTAATTTAGACAAAATTGAGTTTGAAGAATTCAAAAAAATTGGAGAAATGGCTAATGAGATGTTAGATACTCATAGCAGCCAGTCAGAAAAAATATGGAAACTGGCATATTATGATGAACTAACCAATTTACCCAACAGACTATTGTTTAGCAAAATGATTGAAGAAAAAATAATGTGGGCACAAGGTGAAGGCAATAAAGGGACTATTTTTTATATTGACGTAGATAATTTCCATAATATCAATAATCTCTACGGTCAAGTCAAAGGAGATGAATTGCTTAAAAAAATTGCCGACAGGCTCAATAAAATACAGCATAACAACTTGATTGGACGTATCAGTGGAGACGAGTTTGTGGTTATGATAGATGGCATATTTCAAAAAGAAATGATTCAAAATATTGCGGACCTACTGATAAAAGTATTTGAGACACCCTTTAGAATAGATGAGAACATTGTGTATATTACAGCTTCTATAGGGATAGCTTTTTATCCTGAGCATGGGAACAGTGTCGATGAGATTCTGGGAAATGCAAACACAGCAACTCAAAAGTCAAAGGAACTGGGGAAAAACCAATTTTTTATATATGACGGGACATTAAGCCAAAAGATAAAAAGAAAAATGCTGATCCAAAGTTGTTTGAAAAAAGCGTTGGTTAATAATGAATTTGAATTGTATTACCAGCCTCAGATCGAATTTAAAACTGGGCATATTGTAGGATTTGAGGCATTATTGAGATGGCCAAAGTTTGAGTATGGTTCCATTTCTCCTTTGGAATTTATACCTATTGCCGAAGAATCAGGACAAATTATAAGTATTGGTAATTGGGTTTTACGAAATGCTTGTATTTTTGCACGAGATATTAATAAAGGCGATGACCAACCCTTAACGGTTGCAGTCAATATTTCTGCTATACAGCTATTGCAATATGACTTTGTTGAGAATGTCATGTCAATCATTAGTGATACCGGTGTTGACCCACAAAATATTGCCATGGAGCTCACTGAAACTGCCATTTTATCTACTGTTAATGATAGCTCCAAAAAGTTAAAGAAAATTATTGATCTTGGTATCAAGGTATACCTTGACGATTTCGGTATAGGTTATTCTTCTTTAAGCTATTTAAGAAATTTGCCATTCCACGGTATAAAAATTGACAGGTCATTTATCAGCGGCGATGTTAGTGATAAGAAAAAAGGTGAATTTGATTCTACCATCATTAAAACCATAATATCTATGGCCAGTGCATTGAATCTGGCCACCATAGCTGAAGGTATTGAGACCGAATTTCAGAAAAGAAAATTAAATGACTATGGATGTAGATATGCTCAAGGTTTTTTGTTCGGAAAACCACTTCCAAAGTTAGAAGTTGTAAAACTATTAAAGCATACCAATGAAGGCATGAATGTATAGATCATTGATTTTGATTTAAAATGAATTCAAGTAATTGGGTTTTGCTATGCAAAACCTTTTAAAATGGCATGATTCTAAAATAAATGGATGAAATAATTATTAAAGTGAATAAAAAACACAGATATCAGGAAATAATTACCATGTAAGCATGGTATATTATGATTGATCAGAGTATAATGAAGATAACCGGTAAAATAGCTGAATTCGTGTTAATGGCGAGCAAAAGGAGGGGTTTTAGTGAGTTTTAAAATAACAACACTTATGGAAAATAATATTTCAGAAGGTAAGTCGGAATTATATAAGGAGCATGGATTATCCATCTATATTCAAGCAGACGGAAAACGTATTTTATTCGATACAGGAAAAACTGGAAATTTTGCTAAAAATGCCGAAAAATTAAATGTGGACCTGAGTAAATTGGATAGTGTCATTCTAAGTCATGGACATTATGATCATACAGGTGGAGTTGAAACCCTTATTAATAAAGGATTTATACCATCCAAATTAATAGTAGGAAAAAGTTTTTTTAACGAAAAATACAAATTAGCCGGCACAACTAAAGAATTAAAATATATTGGTCATCCATTTAAAAAATCCTTATTAGAGAGGCATGATATATTAATAGATGAAATATCTTCGGATATGGTTTATCTGTCAGAGCATATTATGTTGTTCTCAAATTTTAAAAGAAATAGTGATTTTGAGCATTTAAATAAAAAATTCTTTATAAAATGTAATGATACATTAGAATTGGATTGTTTCACTGAAGAAATTGTATTGGCAATAAAGACGGAAAAAGGGCTGTTTGTTATACTGGGCTGTTCACATGTAGGGGTTGTTAACATTATAGAAACCATAATCCAAAGAACCGGAATGAATGTTTTGGCAATTGTGGGCGGCACTCACCTGGTTGACGCTGATAAAATTAGAATAGATAAAACAATAGCATACTTTAAGGAAAAAAACATTCAAAAGATCGGTGTCTCTCACTGTACAGGAGAAGATGCTGAAAAAAGGCTTGAAGAAGCATTTGGCAATAAATTTTTTCACAATAATACAGGTCATATTATTGAATTTAGTTAGTAATACCTAACCTGTTAAAGGAGGGCTGTTAATGAAATTTAGAAATATAAAAGGTATTGGTTATTTTCCTTTAATAATACTGACTATAGTAGCCTATAAACTGTTAAATAATATATCTTATGTTAAAGATATATTTGATACAGGAATCAGAACCTTAACACCCTTTATATGGGGATTCGTTTTTGCATATTTGCTAAACCCTGTTGTCAATTATACGTACAAAAAATTCAGGCTGAACCGAGGCCTCTGCATGGCAATTGCCTATTTGCTATTATTTATTCTATTCCTCTTGGCTGCAATGTTCATTGGACCTGCAATATCTGAAAGTATAGCAGATATTGCATTAAAAGCACCGGGTTATGCAGAGCAAATAGAACAATTGTATATTGACTTAAGTGTAAAATATCCTGTTATTGAGCAGTATATGAATTCCGACAACAACGCCATAAGTGAAAATGTCAATAAGATTTTGGCAATAGTCAGTGACTTGATTAGCAATTTATTGGTAGGTGTATTAAATTTCACCAGCAGTCTATTTAGAGTTGTCATTGGGCTTATCATTTCAGTTTATTTTCTGAAAGACAAAGATAAATTCCAAAGGGGAATAAGAAAGATTACTTACTCATTATTTAGAGTAGACATTGCAAAGAAGATTTGTGATGCAAGCAATGAAACCAATGAAATGTTCTCCAAATACTTTGTTGGAAAAATCATCGATTCTGTCATTATAGGTGTGATCTGTTTCTTTGGTATGTTGCTGATAAAAGCACCCTATCCGGTTTTACTTGCAGTGATCATTGGAGTAACCAATATGATACCTTTTTTTGGTCCATTTATTGGGGCAGTGCCGGCTATATTATTAGCGCTCTTGGCAAATCCTATGACAGCAGTTTATGTGGCAATATTTGTATTACTTTTGCAGCAGTTTGACGGATATATATTGGGGCCTAAGATTCTTGGAGATTCCGTAGGACTGTCGGCATTTTGGATTATTCTTGCCATATTAGTTGGCGGCGCTTTAATGGGTGTTATTGGGATGCTCATTGCTGTACCCATTACTGCACTGATTCGAAATACCTTGGTACGCCTCATGAATCATAACTTAAATAAGAAAAACCTTAAAAAGTTTATTTAAAAATATGTAGGTTTTGAAAACACCTCAAGGATTGATTTTGAGGTGTTTTTTGTATATAACTTTAAAATAATTAATTTTTTTATTGACAATATACAAAAAAGAGATATAATTTTAGTTAGTTAATGACTAACTAATTAAAAAGGGGGAAATAATAATGTTAGAAAAAATATTTGAAGAGATATATTTTTATTTTGATGAGGAGTTAGTAAGAAGAGCTGAGACATTATTTTATATGCAAGACATGTCAAAGATCAGTATTAACCATATCGAATATTTAGAAGTTATTCAAAATATGGAGAAACCAACACTAAGCGACATTGCAATGGAATTAACTTTTTCAAAGCCTTCGGTTACTTTTATGGTCAATAAATTAATTGAACAAGGACTCGTTAAAAAAGTAAGATCTGAAGCTGATAAAAGAGTTTTCTACGTAGAGTTAACAGAGTTAGGTAAATTATTAATAGAAATTCAGCTCAATATATATCGTGACTTTGCGAAAAACTTAGAGAAAATACTAGGGAATGAGGAAGTAGAAATATTAGCGGGTTTATTGAACAAGGGATTAAGAGCTGTTAAAGGAAAATAGCATTTAGAAAAGAAAATGAGAAATTATATAAAAAAGCGGAGGTTAATTGAATGCATTCAGATATGAAATATTTACAGGACTTAGTAATAATTTTAATTGCTGCTGGTGCAGGAACACTTATATGTAAAAGGTATGGGCAACCAAGAATTTTAGGACATATTTTTGCTGGCGTATTGATTGGGTCTTCTGTGTTTGGACTTGTAAGTCACAGTAGTTTTATAAATAACTTAGCGGAAGTCGGCGTCATTCTTTTAATGTTTATAGTTGGTCTGGAAACGGACTATAAAGAGCTAAAAGAATCCTTTGAGAGGTCTTCTTTAATTGCAATAGGCGGGATCGTATTTCCTTTTGCTTTGGGGGTACTGGGCATATATATCATCAAGCCGGATGTAGAAATGTCCGAAGCTGTTTTCCTAGGCGTTATTTTAACGGCAACCAGTATAGGTATTACAGCTCAATCCCTAGCGGAATTAGGAAAACTACAAACGAAACAAGGTATGAGCGTTCTTGGAGCTGCAATATTTGATGATGTTATTGGCATTATTATTTTAACTGTAGTACTTGGAGCATTTGGTAAAGGGCATACAAGCATCACAATGCTGATATTAAAAATTCTTCTATTTTTCTTTATTTTAAGTATTGTTGGAGAGATATTTTCTAAAATTGTGTTAAAAAATAAAAAGATCATTAGGAAAATAAAACCCATATACTTGCTGAGTATATCGTTAATATTAGCATTATTCTTTGCTGTCTTTGCAAATCAATTTGGCATAGCTGCTATTATCGGAGCTTATTTTATGGGTGTTATTATATCTACTACTCAATTGAGAAATCGTGTAGCTAAAGAAGTATCAAGAATTGGATATGGATTTTTCATACCTATATTTTTTGTAAACATAGGCTTAGGCGTACATCTTCATAAAGTCATTGGAAACTTAGGAATGGCCGTAATAATAGCTGTTATTGGAATAGCCAGTAAGATTATCGGTTCCGGCATTGGTGCCAGGTTATCAGGATTCTCCAATAAAGAATCGCTGCAAGTGGGAATTGGTATGGTTCCAAGGGCTGAAGTGACCTTAATTATTGCTAATCTTGGTTTAAAAACTGAATTTATAAAAAATGACATTTTTACTTCAATTATATTGCTGGTAATTATTTCGGCCGTACTAACCCCTATAATGTTGAAGAAATCATATGAGTAAAAATAAAAAATCTAGAACGCTATAGAATGTATAAAAGTAAGAATAACAAAACAAGTGCCCAGCAAAGCTTTAAGCTATGCTGGGTTCTTTTTTTGGGGATAATTATGTTAATCAAATCGTCAATATAAAATCAGTAAACCGTAAAACCATGCAGCTATTTTTGCATGATAAGTTGATAAATGGCACAAATAGTTCTAAAATAATATTAATTAAGAAAATTGGAAGAATTAGAAGAGTACAAAGATGATTGATTTGGTATATAAAATGACTTGAGAATTTTATAGAACTTTTTGTGACATGATTTTGGTATAACTATTGCAATATCTTATGGAAGGTGAACGAAATGAAAAATACAGCACAATTAAAAGCAATCATTAAAAATGAAGATCTTAAAAATCCATTAACGGATGAGGAAATATCTAAACTAATGAACATAAGCAGAAGTGACGTGGTGAAATTAAGACATCTCTTAGGAGTAGGAGATTCAAGAGAAAGAAGAAAAGGTTTATTGGAAAAAGCGATAAGCTGCATCATTAGTGATGCGCCTGATCTTTCAATTCGATCTATCACCTTAAAGCTTAATGAAAAGGGATATAATATTTCCCGAAACATTGTATCTAAATTGATGAAATCTTTAGAAACACATGGGAATGAACACGGGATTAAAATAAAGAATGAAGAAAGCCATGCATTTGATTCCATAATTGGATCAATTGGAAGCTTAAAGCCTCAGATTGAGTTAGCAAAGGCAGCCGTTCTGTATCCTCCAAATGGATTACATACCTTGATACACGGGTCATCTGGTGTAGGTAAAAGTGAATTAGCCGACTGCATGTGT
>JAKSCF010000011.1 GCA_022360735.1 Clostridia bacterium | reverse complement strand
TTATCTTCATACTCCATTTTAATATTTAGGGTATGCGGTGCGTCTTTTGCTGTTTCCGATGCAAAGACTTCTATTTCCCACTCAAACACATCACCGGGGCTAGTGTAAGCAAAGATGGTTGAGGCTGTTTTGACAGGCAGTATTTCATTTGTACTGTCATCAAAGCTTAAGCGAATATTTCTGACAGACCTCGACGAATGGGTGTTACGGATGTATACAGTAATCTTAGCGGTATCCCCAGGAGTTAATTTTGCGCTATCAACAGCATAATCCTCAACAATAAGCTTAGGGAAAGAACCATCTGTAGCAGCATACGATGCTGTAATAGGGAACATGAGAAAGACAGCCATTAAAGCAAGAATTACCTTTTTTAGTATACACATATAATTGCTCCCTTCTATAACTCTCGTATGTTTTCAACAATGCTTCTTTTCAGGTATCTTTTTATTTTCTTTGAGATATTGAAGGAGCAAAATAAAAACAATATCATGACGTATCCGACCAACGATAGAATGGCCGGTAAAATGGCTAAATTATGAATAACATTTTTATCAGCCAAAACCATCCAAATATACAGAGCTAACGATATGAAAAATCCAATGATAACTCCGTTCTTTATCATATTGATAAGCTGATAGGTAAATGTTTTCTGTATGATTTCTTGAGTAGCACCTACTGCACGTATTGTCCCTATCATCTGTTTGCTGGATCGTATTTGCGCGGATAAAGCAATATTTATCATGCCGACACTCAACGAAGCGAAAAGAATGAAGATCGTAACAACAACGCTGATAAAATTTGAAAGCTGCCGTTTAGCCGTTTCAGTAATGGATATATAAGAAACAAATCTTGTGTTGCCAGTATATGCGGCTATCTTTTCCAGTTCGTTCTCTATATACTCTTTTTGAGTCGTATCAGGTATGTAATCCAAAGTTGCATAGAGGCTTTTATATGGTGAGCTGTAACCTAATTTAGAAAAACCATAATAAGAAGTGACCAATGTTCCTAAATGGCGGTAGTAATCAAAGGGGAAATAACAAGAAGCCTCTCTTTGAACCAATGCACCTATTCTCACTTTATTATCGACGCGGTCAACACTATCAAAAATGACTTCATCGATTTTGTCGGCATACATGGTCCCACTTTCGTTTGTGTATAGTAAGCTAATATCAATAACATCACCGGCATGAAAGATTTTGTTTTCGTATATCTCATCATAATGCATATCATCTCTGACTGGCCCGGTGCTCCACCCACCATCTCCATGATTTTTAATCCCATATTTTCTTGGAACAAACATAATAACTTCCTCACCGGAAGCAATCTTATCCATATTGATTTGACCATCATAAACAAAAGGTCTTAGTCCCTCAATGATATCTTCGTCAACTGCTATGCAGTCAACCGTTATAAAATCATTTGCAAAACCAAATAATTGCTTATATTCCAGGTATAGATCATGATCAGGAGAGTCAGGGCTTTGTATGGCATGATTGCGTCCCAAAGCAAGCATGATAAATTCATCAAGCTGGCACTGAAGATTGAGTTTTACTGCTTTATTTCCACTCACGCTTCCATTCCCAATAATTCTTTCTGCTTCCTGTTTATCGCTTTCTGATATACCCGGTGCACGATATCCATAATTAATGATTGTGGAGGGAGAAAAAGATGTCAAATCCGTATTGATACCAAAATCATGTCTGTAATCATAAGCAAAATCTTTGATGATAAATGGACCATAGCCAACACTCAATAATAGAATAATAACGGTCAATGCAATGAAGATACTTATAGTGATAAGTTTGTTTTTATACAGTATTGTCTTGCGTTTGGCAATATGCTTTTCTGCATGGAACATTTTCTTGCTGACTATGTGTTTCTTTTTTAACCTAAGGGATAGTTCTGAATCACGGATGGCCTGCATGGGCAGTATTATCGAAACCTTCCTAAGCGGTATGATGACCGATATAACGATGCACATGAGAGAAAATACCAGCGTCACCAATAATATGGGAATATTTATGACAAAGCTGAACAAATCACCAAAGTATGCAGAGCCAAGCTTGATCGTTATCATAGACAACAGTAAACCAATAGGGATAGATATGATGGACAGTAGGAATATCTCATGAAAAAGTAATTTCCGAATCTGCTTTTTTGTAGCACCGACAGCACGGATCATCCCTATCTGCCGCTTTCTTTCCTCTATATTGGCTGAAAAGGTGCTGGCAATACCAAATCCCGCAACAAACAGCAAGGTAATAATCAGTATCGCAATTATTATAGAACTTAATAATAAGTTGGATAAACCGCTGTCCTGCAATCCATACTCAAAGTCATTGCTCATAATCATATACAGATCGTTGGGATTTCCGGCATATTTTATATAAGTTGGTGAGTCTCTATTGACAAACATATCAAACATTTTTTTTCTGGATAGCTTATCATCAAGGTAAATGCCATGATACTTTACAACATAACGGCCGCCCGCTTCAATTTCTTCATTATCTGAAACGATGGCAGCAGGTATATCTATGTAAACAGGAGTACTGTTATATCTTTGGGCGGTATGGATATATTGATCATGGAGAATACCTGTAAGGGTATATGTTTTAACGACTGTTTTTGCTAAGAACGCCTCTCCATCTGGTACGGCTAGCGTAAGCGTGATTTTATCGCCTATATCTGTATCCAAACGCAATCGCGCCAGCATACTTCTTTCAATAGCTATCTCACCAGTTTTTTTGGGGAAATCGCCCTGAATGAGTTGTTTATTTGTTATGCTTAAAGCCTTTGCATCGTATTTTGCTATGGGAAATCCATTGTCAAAATTCTTTCCGTCAGACAGCACATACCCTAGCGTCTCGGTAATACCATATTCTGAGAAAATGCCTTGCCCAACTAGATCATCCACAGATAGATTCTCATCACTATTTAAAATAATGTCCTGATATCCATTCTTCAAGTAAATTCTATCTCGTATGGATGCATATGTGCTAAATCCGATCAAACCAATGGAAGAGGAAAAGAAGACTGAAAATATGATGGCGATCATCATGAAAAAATATGATTTGCGTCTGCCCTTAATAATGCTTCGGACAATTGCCGCCAAATTGTATCTTTTTTTCATAGCTCATTACCCATCGTGTCCTGAACTATGAAGCCGTCTTCAAGTTTGATAATTCTCTCTGCCTGCTCAGCAATACTAATATCGTGTGTAACCAAAATCAAGGTTGCACCAAGCTCATTGCTTGCATATTTCAAAAGAGAAAGCACTTCCTGACCGGTTTTTCCATCCAGGTTACCTGTCGGTTCATCGGCAAACATGATCGCAGGCTTATTGGCCAATGCCCTGGCAATGGCAATGCGTTGCTGCTGTCCGCCAGACAAAGCACTGGGTAAATGGGACAATCGATCACCTATATCCAGGATATCAATAAGCAGATCAATGTGTTTTTTATCGGGTTGCTTTTTGTCCAATATGACAGGCAGCAGAATATTTTCATATGCTGTCAGTTCCTGCACAAGATTATAGGCCTGAAAAACGAACCCAAAGCGCCTTCGCCTCAAAACGGAGAGCTGGTCATCATTGTACTTGTATAAGTTAACATCTTTGTAGAAAACATCGCCTTTTGTAGGATATTCCAGTCCACCTAAAACATGCAGCAAGGTGGATTTGCCTGAACCACTGGGCCCTGTGATGGCACAGAATTGACCGGTCTCAAATGATGTATTGATGTCGTTTACTGCATGAACGATGCTTTCGCCGCCCTGATAGAATTTACATAGATTATTGCTTCTCAAAATGAGCACAACATTCACCTCCCAAAGTGATTATAGCTTTTCTGCCTTACGATTAGGTGAACGTTATCTTACGATATTGTAAGGTGGCCGATTAACACAGGAAAGCAGAATGTGATTTTTAATCCTTGGGCTGTATTGTCCGCATAGATGCTGCCGTGATGTTTTTCAACTATTGCCTTTGTGATAGCAAGTCCCAGACCTGAGCCGCTTGACTTTTTAGTACTATTCACTCTGGTGAAGCGTGTGAAAATATTTTGCATTTCATCGGTTAGAATTCCGCCCCCATTATCCTCAACCGCTATGAAGATAGATGACTGATGCCTGGAAATGGCAACATGGACCTCTCCATCATTTTCTGTATGTTCACATGCATTTTTTAAAATATTAAGGAAAGCTTCACCCAGCCAGTA